>DYSN01000283.1 GCA_020718205.1 Draconibacterium orientale | reverse complement strand
GAATATTCTCTCATCCCAAATGCTACCTGAACAGAGAAATGATGCCTAACAGAATCATTGAGTTGAGCCTGATGCTACATTGAAAATGCACAGGCTTATTTCTCATTCTACTCTGTTCAGATATACTCTCCCAATAAAAAATCGGGTAAAAAGATATGGCGAATTCCATCTTCATTTTGCCGAAGTAAATCCATCGTGACAACAAATTTAGGGAATGAATCTGGCACAGCTTTTAGTGAAGCAAACTCCCTTGCTCGTGTTTCAGGTGAACCAAGAATATACGCAACTTGAACATATACTTTATTACCTGATTTCTCAGCCACAAAATCAACCTCAAGTTCACCTGTTTTACCAACAGCTACAGAATATCCTCTTCTGCGTAGTTCAAGATAGACAATATTCTCCAATAGCTGACCTATGTCTCCAGAACGGTATCCAAGAAGTGCATGGCGTAAACCAACATCTCCAAGATAATGTTTTTCATTCAGTTCAAGGAACCGCTTCCCTTTGAGATCGTATCTTTTTACTCTATGGATCGCGTAACAAGCTGAGAGGTAGCCAATGTAAGTCTGGACGGTATCTACTGTAACTGAGATTCTCTGGGATTTGAGATAATCAGCAATACTTTTGGCTGTGACAGGATTACCAATGTTATCAAAAAAGAATGAAATTAAATTCTCTAACAGCCCCACATTGCGTATTTGGTAACGAGCTACAATATCACGCAGTACAATACTACTATAGAGATCACCAAGTGCTCTAAAACGCGTATTAGCATCAGTTTTCAGCATGGTTATGCCAGGGAACCCACCAAATGTCAAATAATTTTGAAAGAGTTCATCGTTGTGGGTCTCACTCCCTGAGACTGCAAGAAATTCATGATAACTGAACGAGTAAATTTCCATTTGGACATATCTTCCTGCAAGATATGTGGCGAGATCAGATGAGAGTAGATGTGCATTTGAACCTGTGATATAAATATCGCATTCGTTTGTTTTCAATAAACTTGCGAGGGCTTTTTCCCAACCGTCAACCTCCTGAACCTCATCAATGAACAGATATTTCTTGCCAACTACCGAAGCAAATGCAGTTTTCACTTCCTCATGTAATTGAAGATACTCCTTAATCCTATGAAATTCTACAGATTCCAGATCAATAAAAAGTATCTGTTCTGCTGTTACACCATTCTCTTGAATAAGCCAATCTCTAAACTGTTGGAGAAGAGTAGATTTTCCAACACGCCTCATTCCTGACAATACTTTTACAAATGGCGTATCTTTATATCCTTGCATCCATTCAAGGTACTCTTTGCGTATGTACATATTTACCTCGGCTTTACTCATTTCGATTATATAGTTAATATACATGAAAAACAACACTCATTTCGACTATAGTCGAAACAAATACGAAAAGTGGATTTATATTCGATTATAAAATTCAACTTGGTTTTCGTCACAGTATATCGTGAGAAGAGGACGAAACAGAAATCATGTGAACTTCAGACAGGATAGATTGCATCTGATTAGCAGTGAGGATTTAGTCATAAGAATGGATTTAACCTATGAATATTACAGGGCTATGACCAATAATTGAAATATAAAAGTGTACGACCATGTGTACGACTTTAGCGGAAAACAGGGGGTATTTTAGCGTATTTGAGCATATTTTGACACTTTTCAGGGAAACAAAAAAGGAGCTAAACTTTCGTCTAACTCCTTGATTTTTAGTATACCTGAGGCCGGACTCGAACCGGCACGAGCTTGCGCTCTGGGGATTTTAAGTCCCCTGA
>DYSN01000282.1 GCA_020718205.1 Draconibacterium orientale | reverse complement strand
AATAACCCAATTCGCCTTCGTCGTTCTTGTTTGACATGGATACAATCAAATAATCATTGCCCACTTCAAGCAAACTCTTGTTCAACAAATTTTCCCAACGGCAGGAAAAGAAGCATTACCAAAACGACCCAGTGGAAACTTTCAAATTCCAAAATATAATCAATGGTCATGTTCGCGACAAGGAAATATACAAACACAAGCAAAGGAGAAAAATCGAGCCAGGCGCGTCCAATTAGCGCGCGCCTTATTGCATGCACAAAGCCCTGCGCCAGGACAATGCATAGAATAGCCAATCCCACTATGCCCAGATAAAGAAGGATATCCATATAGCCGTTGTGACCATTAACAACAATAATGGCATCCCCCCAACCAGAAGTTATACTTGCCCACTTCTGAAATAGAGGGAAATACCATAATGTCTCCATTCCATAGCCAAACCACGGTTTCTTTGACACGACATTTTTAAGTAGATTTATCCATAATGGTATACGCCCTGTAAGATTGGGGCTTTTGCCCATCAATAAAGAAACAGCAATCAGAGACACAGGGGCAAGAAGAGCGACTGTAGCTGATAGGCCTGCGGTATAAAAAAGATTTTTGCCGACTAATTTTGAACGCCACTTTATCCATGCAAAATAGATCAGGCATAAGCCGTTCAATATAGCCCATAAAACCAAAGCCGTTGCGCTGCGGCTCATCACGATCAAAAATAGGGTGAGGAAATAAGCTAAAATATTTACTATCAAATCCCGTTTGCCAGTTGACCGTGCAAGGAAAAGCAAGGACAACCCATTTCCTAATGCCATCAGGGGACCAAAATCGTTTTTGTGTCCAAAGATGCCATGCCACGCACCATACCATACTCTGTCTTGGTGAATAACTGAACTCGGATATACAATTGCAAGAATCAGGCTAAGAATCCCAATTACTAGCGTAAAAAAGAACAGTTTTTTAAATATCTGATTTGCCGAATAGATGACCCCAAAGATCGCCGCAGTAAGAGAGGCGGCTACCATGACATAAACTGTGTGGATTGAGCGTTCAGCGACTATAGACCATGATATTGAAGCTATAGAATAAATAATAAACAGCGCTAGCGGCCAGTTCCTTTTCCAGGCTAACCAATATTCATGCAACATTCCAGATTGAATAAGTAATAACAAAGAGCATAAAACTATCAAGCCCCATAGAATATAGTCAGCGAGAGCGTTCACATATAAACAAGACCGACTCAAAAGGCAAATCAATATACGTCGGTTTGAAACGTATAATAACGCCACCAACAATATCCCATCGTAAAATTGGCGGGGAAAGAATTTAAATGGTTGTTTCATGGTTGATCCTTTTACATTTCCGTCTCTGTTGAGAAATCATTAGTATTACAGCGCAAGGTTGAGCGTAGAAAATACAAAAACCTGGTCTATCATCTCAGATGAACGGCGTTTCGGATACGGATTTGTATCAATTTAGGCGGTTTTCGATCTAAAATTGGCGCGCATCCAACTGATTCGTACTCCATCTGCCTATCGGCTTTTTGTCGCTTTATCGCTCTCGCAACGTAGCTAAACTGACCCAATTAGGCATTTTTACCCGTAACCTTGCGCTGTATATAGATATCCAGATAAATTCTTTCTGCGCCAGACCTGACAGGTTTCATTATGCGCGGATTAGTCAGTCTAACGCAATAACATTTGATCTGGTATAATAATGGTATGGCTACCATAAACCACTTTGAACTGATGGTAACTATTCAGCCTAACGAGAATTCCAACAAATTACTATGATAAATT
>DYSN01000126.1 GCA_020718205.1 Draconibacterium orientale | reverse complement strand
ATTATTATATAAGCCTGAATATCATCACTTTAAAACAATGTCATTCTCTTTACTAAATTCTTGAAGTCTTATAGGCATTTAAATATTAAAAGGTTTGCTAATTGTGGGCTGGAGTCTGACTATATTATTCATTGTCATCGCGAATCGGGGTGACTAAAATGATGCATTAAATTATATACCGCATAAAGAGGAAAAATTCCAACCTGATTGATTTCTGAAAAATTCTCAAGTGAAACCCGGAATCCCCAGTTCAAATTTTTCTCTTTAATGAAAATATACAGGCTTTGCATGCTCCCTTTTGACCCCGATTTCACTTCTATGGGAAAAATACTATCCTTAAACTGACATACATAGTCTACTTCGGCCTGACTGTTTTTAGCATCGCGCTGCCAGTAATATAATTGACTTCTCTGGTATGGGTTCTCGTTTTTAATAAGCTCCAGCCCCACATGAAGCTCAGCAATATTTCCTTTGTTTATGGAATCGAAATCATCATTAAGCAACAAATCGGAGAGATTTAAACCGATTAAACGCTGGAAAAGACCCGTGTCGAAAAGCAAATATTTTGTTTTTTTAGGATTAACTTCTGCTCCCAGGGGGATTCCATTGGCTGCGCTATGTGTTACTGAAAATACCAGACCAGCCATTTTCAGCAGCTCAATGGCATCTTTAATCTGTTTATTGTTGAGTGTGGCATTGGGATATGAATAGCTAAATTTTGTCGCAACTTGTTTTGTAACAGCATCGAAAACCTCCATAAGCCGAGCCGTTGGAACTGTAGATTTATACTTGGCAAAATCATCCTGAAACGAAATGAGTAAATCATCTAGAACCCTTTGAACATCCAACAAACTTTTACTATTTACATAAGTTGCCACAGCTTCGGGCATTCCCCCAATGATGAGAAATTTTTTATATAGCAATATGAGCTTTTGATGCACAGGCTCGGCCAGCGGATTTGAAATGGCTGCCGTATCCAGCTGATTCAACAGCAAATTTTCTTTGTTCGCCATCAGGAACTCTCGAAAGGAAAGCGGATAAATATACAACGACCGAATTCTTCCAACTCCAAATGATGGGATTTCTGATAAAGCGAACTCGAGAAGTGAGCCCGCTGCAATAACATGCAAATCAGGCATTTTTTCGTAAAAATATCTCAAAGAACTTATGGCCGGAAGGCAACTTTGTATTTCATCAAGAAATAACAATGTCTTACCCGAAACAATGGGAGTATTTGTTAAAACTGAAAGTTGCTCGCATATTTCCAACACCGATTGGCTCTTTGTGAATACTTGAGAAAATAGTTGGTTCTCGTCAAAATTAATTTCCACATAATGATCAAACTGATTCGATAAATTCTTTACCGATGATGTTTTTCCAACCTGTCTGGCTCCTCTTAAAAGAAGCGGTTTTCTGATGGCAGATTCTTTCCATTGAATGAGCTCATCATCAAAAGTTCTTTTTAAATACATTTTATTGATTATTAGCACTAAACAATATTAAATTTGTGCAAATGTAAAAAATCCAAATCAATAATCAACATTAAATGACAAAAATCCAAATCAATAACCAACATTAAATGACAAATATCCAAATCAATAATCGCCGTCAAATGACAAAAATCCAAACCAATGGATAACAAAAAATCCATTTTAGATAGGCTAAACAAAAAATCAGCGTCGGATTAACATGTTTATTTCCATCTCCAATTTCATATAAAAACCTTCCCCATTTCGGTTTCCCCTACCCAATATCTCAATCCTGATAAAACTATTTAAAGCTTTCAACGGCTTTTTATCTAATTTTACCTCACCAAACTCCACTGCTCATGTCGAAAGTAAAAAAAGCATTTTTTTGTCAGAATTGTGGTACTCAATCGCCCAAATGGGTAGGAAAATGCCCCAGTTGCAACCAATGGAACACCTTTGTTGAGGAAATTATTGAAAAGGAAAGCGCCACCGAGAGCTGGCAGATTACCCAAACTCAGCCTACTAAGAGCAAAGCCCGAAAACTCGACGATATTTCGAGCGAAGAGCAGTCGCGCATGAACACCCAAAGTGGGGAGCTCAACCGCGTTCTGGGCGGCGGATTGGTTCCGGGATCGGTCATTCTGCTGGGTGGCGAGCCGGGCATTGGAAAATCGACTTTGCTGCTTCAGCTGGCTTTGCAAATGAAAAACTGGCGAATTCTGTATGTGAGCGGCGAAGAGAGCGAGCAGCAGATAAAAATGCGGGCCGAGCGACTCAATATCAACTCCAACGACTGCTTCTTTCTCACCGAAACCAATATTCAGCGAATATTTCAGCAAATTAAAGAAGTACAACCCAAAGTGGTGATTCTCGATTCTATTCAAACTCTTGAGAGTGAACACATTGAATCGGCTGCAGGCTCGGTGAGTCAGATTCGGGAATGTGCGGGTGAATTTCAAAAATTTGCCAAACAAACTCATACCCCCGTTTTTCTCATTGGCCATATTACCAAAGATGGAAGCCTGGCGGGGCCCAAGGTGCTGGAACATATGGTCGATACGGTTTTGCATTTCGAAGGCGAAAGAAACTATGGATACAGAATTCTCCGTACCATGAAAAACCGATTTGGAAGCACCTCGGAGCTGGGAATTTTCGAGATGAGTGGAAATGGATTGCGGGAAGTCAATAACCCATCAGAAATTTTACTCTCCCAACGCGAAGAAAACCTCAGCGGTATTGCCATCGCAGCAAGTTTAGAAGGAATGCGCCCCATGCTCATCGAAATTCAGGCTTTGGTGAGCTCGGCAGTTTATGGAACACCACAACGCAGCACCACGGGTTTCGACTCCCGAAGACTCAATATGCTCTTGGCCGTTCTTGAGAAACGGAGCGGTTTCAGACTCAGCATGAAAGATGTGTTTCTGAATATTGCGGGGGGAATAAAAGTTGACGATCCGGCCATAGATTTAGCAGTGGTTTGCGCCATTTTGAGCAGCAACGAAGATGTGCTCATCGACCCCAAAACCTGTTTTGCTGCCGAGGTAGGCCTTTCGGGCGAAATTCGCTCGGTTAACCATATTGAGCAACGTATTTCGGAGGCCGAAAAACTTGGCTTCCACAAAATAATCGTCTCCAAATACAACTCACGAAACCTTTCTCCCCGCTCTGGAATCGAAGTGATTGCTGTGAGCAAAATAGAGGAAGTGTTTCGATATATTTTTAGCTAACTATCTGATATTTAATTTAAATTATCATGAAATTTACCCCGCGAAAAATCATCTTTTTGGCTCTGATTCTATTTCAATTTACCGTAAATCCATCTCCGTTGTTCTCCCAAAGTTTCACGGTGATGAGTTACAATGTCCGCTACGATAATTCCCGGGATACCCTAAACTCCCGGAAACTGCGGCGGCAGTCTGTTGTGGAACAGATTGCTAGCTCCAAAGCTCAGATTGTGGGCATTCAGGAGGCTCTGGTAAACCAAATGGACGATTTAGTGCGAAACCTGAAAACCTTCAAATATGTGGGTGTTGGACGCGATGATGGAAAGATAGCCGGCGAATTTTCGGCCATTCTATTCGATACCACTGTTTTCAAATTGCTGCAAAACGAGACTTTCTGGCTTTCGGAAACTCCTCAAATTATTTCCAAAGGCTGGGATGCTGCTTTGGAGCGTATTTGTACCTCCGCAAAACTTTTGCATCGCGAAAGCGAAGAAATTTTTTGGGTCTTCAATACGCACTTCGATCATATGGGCCAAAACGCGCGAAACCATTCGGCCAGCCTGATTCTGAATGAAATAAAACGACTCAATCCTACTGATTTGCCTTGTTTGCTCATGGGCGATTTTAACTCCAAACCCACCGAAAAACCCTACGCCATTCTATCCGCCGAACTCACTGACGCCCTCACCATCGCTACCCAATCCAATGGGATAGAACAGGGAACTTTCAATGGTTTTTCTGCTGATTTTACTGCGGAACGTATCGACTATTTGTGGGTGAAGAAATTTAAGGTGATAAGCTATTCGCATTTGATGAACCGTATGGGCAATAGAAGATTTCCATCGGATCATTTCCCGGTTGTGGGGGAACTAAATTTCAATCAATATACTGAATAAGAATCTATTGCTTGCGTTTGGTAACTTTCCAAACCCCACTTTTTACGCCTCTTGTAAACCGAAAAAACCCAATAAAGAGAGCCAGATTCATGCTGTAAAAATGGGTGATAAAGCGAACTATTCTCAGGTGAATATTGATTTTTCTCAGTAAATAATCGAAAAACGGAATGAGCAATCCGGCCACCTGCAGATAAAAAGCAAAGCCATACAGCGGAATTTCAATGAGAGCCAGCGAAGCCCACACGCTGAACAAGATAAAAAACGGTCCGAGCCACCGAAGCACTTTATGGCTCATAAAAGTAAAAGCCACGCCATTGAACGGGGGCCAAAGCAAGTGTCCAAACCATTTCAGGTTTTGAAAATTTCCGGTGGCAATGCGAATTTTACGAACCATCTCCACCTGTAAATCGTTGCTTACATCTTCATATACAATGGCTTGCAAATTATTCACCGCCTTTTTCCCCTTTTCAAAAATTTTCATGTTTATGAAAAAATCATCGACCAAAGCATTGGAAGGAACCAGACTATAATCTTCGCGGCGAATGGCATAACAACCCCCAAAAGGCCCCATCATGCTGCCCCAAACCACCGACTCGTAGTGCTTTATATACACTTCTCTCGAAATATAGGCTTTCTCCTGATGGCTGATTCCTTCTTTCTTTAATCCCCTGTTTATCATATTGGTATCTACCAAACCAATCTCGGGGTTGATGAACGGACGGGCAATTTCGCGGAGTGTATTTTTTTCAAAAATGACGTTGGCATCGGTTAAAATGAGAATGGAACCCGACGACAAATGATACAAGTCGTTCACCACATTTTGCTTTCCACGGCGCTTACTGTAAGGCTTGAAAATCAGGTTGGGATATTGTTGAGCGTAGGATTCGATAATCTTGTTAGTTTGATCGGTGGAATTGTCCGAACCCACCAGAATCTCAAAAAGTTCGGGGGGATAATTGCTGTTGAAAACACTCTCCAATTTCTCGCCAATAACCAATTCTTCGTTAAAGGCAGCCACCAGAATACTCAATCGGGGCCATTCGTTATCAGCGGGTTGGGGGAATTCTAATTTCTTGAAACGGGTCAAAAACTGCATCAGTAGCGGAAAAAGCACATAACTGTGAAAAATCATGGCAACCGAAAACCAAAACAATATTTGCCAGAAAAGCATCATAGATTTTGGTAAAACTCAATAAGCGACTGCGTTATTTTGGTATTATCGAATTCTTTCTGAACAAATTGAAAGGCATTTTTGCCCATTTGGTCAAATAGCTCTCTGTTCTGAACCAATTGAAGCAATTTGGCGGTAAAGGCTTCGGGAGTATCGGCAATCATAAGCTCATGACCATCGCGGGCTGGGTTTCCTTCGGCACCAATGGTAGTGGTAATCTGAGCTTTACCCAGTGCCATTCCCTCCACAATTTTTATTCTCATTCCACTTCCCGAAAGCAAAGGAACCACGCCTACGGCTTTGCTGTTGATAAAATCGACGGCATCGTCTACTTCCCCCAGAAATACTAAGTTTTTGGTTTTTAGTCGCTTAAAATGATCGGGAGCATTCCGGCCTGCCACATAGAATTTCAAATCAGGCATTTCGGACAAAACCAAAGGCCACACTTTGCGCAAAAACCACAACAATCCTTCCTGATTTGGTGGCCAGTCTAAGGCCCCAATATGATACAGCGACGGATAATCCATGCGCGATTGGTCGATTTTACTTTCTTCAATATCGGTTCCGGTGGGCGTTACATGAACGGGAATCTTGCAGCCCATTTGGCGCAAAATTTGAGCATCGCGCTCTGTTATCGGAATGAGGGCATCATAGCTATTGAGCTGTGCTTTTTCGAGCTTTTTAATTCGTTGCGACAGGTTTCTGAAATAGAATTTCTTAAATATTCCGGAATTCTGAGCAGTTCGCGCCCAGATTTCAAACTCCAGATTGTGAGCGCGCATAGCCACTTTTGCCGAAGAATGTGCACGAATGGAAGCCATATACATGCCCATATAACTTCCTTCGAGCTGAATGATATCGTAGTTATTTTCATCCAGAATCTCTACTATTTTAAGCCGGAAAGCTTCGGTATAAAAACGCTCGGCAATATAGGCTTTGGATGAAAAAAGCAAGTTGCGAAATGCTCCCCAAACGGTGATGGGGGCAGGAGTATCGACTCCAATAAATTTTATACTACGGCTCAGTTCCAATGGAAGTTTATCGAGGCGGAAATAGTGCTTGCTGGTATTCATGGCCAAAATATGAACCTCGTGACCCAATCGTACGAAATTTCTCGCCAAGGTAAGCGTGGCAATACTTCCACCATCTTTTGGAGGATAAGGGACTTTATTTGCGATGATGAGTATTTGCATTCTCTTGATTTGGGCGAGCAAATATAGTTTTTTCGCAGCGAAAATGACCTAAAAAATAGACCTTCTGTCGTAAATTACTCCAATTTGTCGTAGCAATTGGTTCAAATAACATTTTCATTGTTTCCGAAACAGAAATATCCCATCATAAATAATAACAGATATCGAATTATTACTCAATATGTTAAATCAATTATAAGGGCTAATATTTGTCGTAGCTGTCTAAGTAGAACTGTTCTTTTTTCGCTTCTTTCCTAACCGCTTTACCGTCAATATTAAAAGTGAACGACAAGATAAAATACTGCGATTCGTTTTTTCGGCGGTTGGTTTGACTATAGGCATATCCGTTATCATCCAAAGCTTCTAAATCGAGACCATACCTGTAGCTGTTGAACACATCGGAAATTTTAAATATCAGCATGCCTTTTTCATTCCAAAGCTTCTTGCCAAGTGCAAAATCTACCTGATATCGCGGTAGATATAATCCCATGGCCGAGGGTAATTTGCTTCGGTAGAAACCCGAAACCTGCAGCGATATTTGCCATGGAAGCTTAAACTGATTGGAAATATTGGCGGTCCAGGCCCATTTCTGCCGGTCTATCTCATTGAGACCATATTCTCCCAGCATGTGGGTTTTGAACAGATTGGCCGAGGTATTGATGCTCCAGAATTTGAAAGGATTCAAATTTATGGCGAGCTCACCGCCCCAAAGCAAGGCACTGTTCAGATTCAGAAATGTGACTACCAAAGCACTGTCGTTGGTGGCCGATTTTACCCGCGTTATGGCCTGGTCGATATTTCTGTGATACAACGAAATACTCCCGTTCCACTTTTTAAACGACCACCGGTTACCCACCTCCACAGAATTCACATACTCCGGAAGTAAATCGGGATTTCCCTCATGCAAATTGGTAATATCGGCGTATTCATCGGTGTAGGGATTGAGCATTTTAATGGTGGGCCGGTTAATGCGGCGGGTGTAGGCACCGTAAAACTCCAAAAGCTCGCTGAACCTGTATGAGATATTGGCCGAAGGAAACAAATCGGCATAGGAATCGGAGGCATTTCCATTGAGCTCGCTATCCGAATATTCCATCCTTAGACCTGCCTGAAACTGAAGAGAACTCCACCTTCCGCCCAAATTAACATATAAAGACTGAACCTGTTGCATAAACCGAAACTCGCTGTCAATCAAGCTGTCATTAGACCACAGATTCTGACTGGGGGTAAAACTCTCTGAATCGAAAACATTTTGCAGATTTTTCCAGCTTCCATTGTAACCCACTTCCAATTCTAAGGAATCGGAAATTTCGAAGGCATAATCCACCGAAACGTCTGACAGACGGTTGGTTTGAGTGGAAAGCGTGTTTTGGGAGCTTTGCATTTCTAATTCGTCCATAACATATAAAAAGCCAACCATTTCCTGATCCTGCTGAAAATTCGAGTAATGCCCCAAAGCCTTCAGCGAATGGCGTGGATTGGTGAAAAGATATTGATAGCTCAGGCTTCCATCCACCGAAAGGTTGTTCATGTCTATCTCTAAATCTTTCCGCGAATGGGAAACCACCTCCCCCAATTTATCTAAAGTTTTGTAGGTAATCTGTCTACCAGGCGATTCTGTGTGCCAGGCCGCCATTCCCGAAAGGCCAATCCGGTGTCGTTTCTGCACCACATAGCCCAGTTTTAACTGTAAAAACGCATTCAGAAAGAGTAAATCCTGGCGGTCGTACTGATAAAAATTATAGGATAGCGGATTTCCGTAATTATCGCGAAAATGCTCCTTGGTCTGGAATTTAGTTTGCCGAAAAACACCCGCATGAATCATGGTTTCAACTTGTCCAACTTTGCCGGAATATCCACCATTGATTCCCCAGGTTTCGGGATATCCAAGCTGCACCTGCAGCGATGTTTTCGAAGACGAGCTTTTCGGCGACTTGAGCACAATATTGATGATTCCCGACATTCCTTCGGCATCGTAGCGGGCCGATGGATTTTTGATGAGTTCTATTTTTTCTATCTGATCGGCCGGAATCTGCGAAAGCGATTTTACCAGTTCCGACTTTTCGCCATTCACCAAAATCATCACCTTGTCGCTACCGCGGTAATTGAGATTGCCATCCACATCAAAATCAACCGATGCTATGGTTTGCAAGGCTTCCACAGCTGTTCCCCCCGTTTGGGCAATGTTTTTCGAAAAGTTCACTGTGGTTTTTTCCAGGGTATTCTCCGAAGCATTTTTATCGGTCTTCACTTCAAACTCCGATAAACTAAAGCTTTTGCGCATGAGTTCCAAACGAATTGTCCGGGGTTTCTGAATGGCGACAAACTCCAGGATTTTTGGGGAATATCCCATATAACTTGCAGTAATTCTGCACGTTCCCGAAAAGGGGATTTGAGCTTCAAATTTCCCATCACCCTGTGTGATGGTTCCAAAAGTGAATAAGCTATCGTCTGCAGATTGAATCAAAATCGAAGCAAAGGGCAATCCTTCGCCGGTTAAACTGTCGCTCACCAATCCGTGAATTCTGGTGCTTCCTGCAATTTCCTGAGCCTGTGCCAGACCTACTACAGCACCCAATCCCACCAATAAAATCAGAAATTTCAAGCTAAATCTCTCTAAAAGAATTGTCATAGTTGGTTCTTTTCCTTTCCTCGAAACAAAAATCATCAATCCTTCCATTGGTTTTATTTTAATGCGAATTGATTCTGCCTTATCAAGAAATAATCTAAAAACTGTCGGGGGGATTAAAAAAAGTGACAGAGTCGGCAGCCGCACAAGAAGCACGGGAAAAACCGGACTCACCAGGGCAAAGGGTCTTTTTAGTATTTTTGCAAAAAAATTATCATGAATATTGCTGCTTTGGTTTCGGGGGGTGTCGATAGCTCTGTAACCGTTCATCTTCTTAAAGAAATGGGTTACGATCCCACCATTTTCTACATAAAAATTGGCCTGGAAAACGAGCCCGGATACGTGTGCCCCAAGGAAGAAGACATTGAAATCACCACCTATATTGCCCGAAAATATGGCTGCAAAATGGAAATTGTGGACCTTCAGCAGGAGTATTACGACACCGTAATCAAATACACCCTCGAAACCGTGAAAAAGGGCTTCACTCCCAACCCCGATGTTATGTGCAATCTGCTCATAAAATTCGGAGCGTTCAACGACAAATTTGGCAGCGAATTCGACAAAATCAGCACGGGCCATTATGCCGGAATAAAAACCATCAACGGTGAGCAGTTTTTACATACCGCCGCCGACCGCCATAAAGACCAAACCTACTTTCTGGGCCGCATAACCCATGCCCAGCTTCAAAAAGCCATGTTTCCGCTTCATTATATTCCTAAGCCACGGGTTCGTGAAATTGCCCATGAACTCAACTTACCATCGGCCGGAAGGCCCGACAGTCAAGGCATTTGCTTTCTGGGGAAGATTAATTACAACGATTTTATCCGCCAATATGTGGGTGAAAATGCAGGCGATATTGTGGAGCTCGAAACCGGTAAAAAATGGGGAACCCACAAAGGACTTTGGTTTCATACCATTGGGCAACGCAAGGGATTGGGATTGAGTCAGGGGCCCTGGTTTGTGGTAAAAAAAGACATGGAAAACAATATTCTCTATATCTCCAATGGCTACGACCCCATTGCCCAATATGGCTCGGAGGTGGTTTTAGCCGATTTCAGATTTGTAAACCAATTCCCCCAATTTTCGTTCGATGCGCCATCAAGGGTCAAATTCA
>DYSN01000281.1 GCA_020718205.1 Draconibacterium orientale | reverse complement strand
TGCCTGAAGAAACTGAATTTGACCGCTATGTAAAAATGACCCCTGAACAAACAGACAGTTTTTTGCTACGTCGCTTCCCAAACGCATCGTCTGAAAAATTAGAAACAGCAAAACAACACTTGTCCCAATTCAAGGATGCTCAAATAAGTAAAACAGGCGATGAGGAAGAATTAGCCATTGCTGAACTAATCGAATTTATTAAAAAGATTTCGGGCGCTGAATTGCCTGTGGTACGTGTAAAAAATGGAGACCCCTTGCCAAATGGAAATCTGATTTTAATTGGGAACGAACTTGCCATAAAAGAGGGTTTTAAAAATGAACAGGATTCATTAACCAAAGATGGCTTTATTGTTAAGGTAAAGAACAACAAGTTAATCCTTTCAGGTCGTCGTGCCCGTGGTACGCTCTATGCAGTATATGATTTTCTGGAATCTGTTGGTTGCCGATGGATAATGCCCGGTACTTTTGGGGAAATCTATCCCGAAATGAAAAATATCGAAACTAATATAAATGTGATTAAGAACCCATCTCATTCAGAACGCAATTGGTGGTGTACATATAGTTACGGAACAGAATTTCCACGGTGGACATTACGGAATAAAGGTAATTTTGTAAGAGCGCTTGGCGACTCAGAGGTAGAAGCTTCTCATGCTTCAGAAGCACCATTGGAATATGGAGCAAATTTCACAAATAGGGGAATTAATGTAAAAAAAACATTTTCAGAACAGAATCAAGACGGCCCTAATCAACCGGTTAAAGAGGTATTTATTGAGAAGGAGATAAAACAACTTCCTGATGAATATTATACCATTTCACAAGGGAAAATCAACACTCACCTTGCGAATATGTCAAATCCTAAAGTTTGGGATTTATGTGCCGGGTATTACAGAGATGAATATTTTTATAACCACCCGCTCGAAGATTATGTTTCTGTTTCGAGCGCTGACGGTCTTGTAGTTGACGACAGAGAAGCAAGCAGAAAACTTGACAGCAAAGAGTTCGACTGGACAATGGGTGCTCAAAGCGCAACCGATCGGCTGTTGTTTTTTCACAACCGTTATATCGACAGCGTTGTTCAGGAACACCCGGATCGTAAATTCGCAATGTACGTTTATTCAAACAATATGATGCCTCCGCGGATCGAAACTATCCATCACTCGATGGCGCTGGTTTTTGCCCCGTTGGGAATTTGCCCCCTGCATGATATAAATAACCCCAATTGCCCAACCAACAAAGCTTATAAAGAATGGATTGAAGATTGGATGCCGCAAATACAAGCCGGCGGAGCCGAAGCTTTTTACCACGATTACCTGCCAATCGGCTTTCAATGGAGCAATTTTATGATATCTCCACAGTGGCAAATTATTGGGAGAAACTATCCCTGGTTGCATAAAATGGGTTTTAAAGGACATACTGCACAAGGTTTTGACGACTGGGGGGCAATGGGGCTCTCTGCATGGGTAGCCATTCGGCTTTATTGGGACGTTACTCAAGATTATAACGATGTGGTGCAGGAATATTGCGAATTCCGCTTCGGGAAGAAAGCTGCAAACATAATGCACGATTATTACAAGGTATTTGAAAAGCGAATGGATGAAGTGCCCGATTTATGTTCAAACGAAACCTATGCAAATCATTTGGCAATTGATGCCCAAACAAGGTCGAGAGCCCGTGAAATTTTAACAAAAGCCAAATCACATATCAAAGGCCAACAGGAATTAGAACAATTTGAAACCGTTAATGATTTTCAGACTGCCATGGATGCATGGTGCGATGGTATTGATTATGCCCGTGA
>DYSN01000280.1 GCA_020718205.1 Draconibacterium orientale | reverse complement strand
GTGTCCTCTGCGCCTCTGTGGTTTATAAAAACATGGACTTAGTTTGACAATGTTAGGTTCTCCAAATGCTTGAAATTTCGTGGTCGTAGCCGTCATACGTGTTAAACGCTCATGAAAATCAGAGGTTTTTCGCCCCCAAAAAATGAAAATCAAAAAATTCAGAATCATTGCTATTGAATAAACAAAAAAAACAATGTAGACTATTTGTAAGGACAAAGTCGGAAGAAGTCGATGCTTAAACTGGTGGTTCTAACCCTGTGTGTTAAACTGACTCCAAGTTTTTCGACACGAACCCCCGAATGTGAATCGGTAATGGTACACTCCGGTGTCCCAGAACCGAAAGCACGCATGGAAAGCAGGCCTGCCAGTGACTCAATTCATGGCAAGGGATACGAAAAGCTTGCCCGATGGAGTCCTTCTCCACCCCAAGAGCGAAAAGAAAGGGGTGACATATGCTCCAAGAAATCATAAAATGTTGTGCTGGCTTAGACGTTCACAGAGAAATGGTAGTCTGCACAGTTTTAAAGAAATCAGAACAAGAAGAACCCCAGAAAGAAGTCCGAGAGTATCCAACATTCAGGCAAGATTTAATCAACCTAGCCAAATGGCTGAAAGAAATGAAGGTAGAACTTGCGGTAATGGAAGGCACAGGAGTTTACTGGAAATGCGTGTACGAAGCATTGGAAGATGAAGAAATCACTACATACCTTGTAAACGCTTGCCATGTAAAGAATGTACCCGGCCGAAAAACAGATGTCAAAGATAGCGAATGGTTGGCAGAGCTTGCCCGATGTGGCCTGTTACGTGCCAGCTTCATTCCTCCCAGAGATTTTCGAGAACTGCGAATTCTGACTCGTTACCGCAAAAAACTTGTTGGGTACCTCTCAGGAGAAAAAAATCGTTTGCATAAAATATTGGATGATTGTGGGGTCAAACTTGGCTGTATTGTCAGTGATATAGACGGCGTTTCGGCGAAAAATATGATTACTGCTCTCATCGCAGCTAAATCGCCGGAGCAAATCGCAGGGCTTGCTTTAGGCACTCTGCGTAAGAAAAAAGACAAGATACTTTCCTCTTTACAGGGACGTGTCAGTGATCGACATCGTTTTCTTTTGCAACAGATTCAAAAACATATGGAATTTTTGCAAGACGAAATTCAAGAAATCGATAGCCAGATCGTTGCGGCTATGAAGCCGTATCAAGAGGAATGGCAACTTTTGCAGACCATTCCAGGAATTGATGAGATGAGTGCCGCTATGTTACTTGCTGAAATCGCCAATGATATGAGTCAATTTCGAAGTCAAGAACATCTTTGCTCTTGGGCAGGTATTTGTCCTGGTAATAACGAAAGTGCTGGTAAAAAGAAAAGTGCACACACTCGCAAAGCCAACAAATACTTAAAGTCTCTTTTGTGTGAAATTGCCCATTGCGCTGCCAAGACTGGTAGCCAATTCAAGGGTATGTATCAATCGTTTGCAGTTCGTCGGGGAAGCAAACGAGCCATTGTCGCTGTCGCTCATAAACTTCTCAAGATTATTTTTGTCATGCTTGTTAAAAAAGTACCTTACAAAGATCCTGAAATCAATTATCAAGAGCTTATGGTTAAACGCAATGCTCCACGTTGGCTGAAGTCATTAGAGAAGTTTGGCTACATCAGTTCCAACTAATTTGGCATTCAAGTATTTTATACAATTTTTAATCTCTTTTCAAAGAGCAGGTAGATATTTTGTCTACATTATTTTTAAAGAACTTTGATTTTCATGGAAAGTTAAGGCTAGACATTAGATTTTCCTAGCCCCGCAGGGGCGAATTATTAT
>DYSN01000279.1 GCA_020718205.1 Draconibacterium orientale | reverse complement strand
AAACAAAAGTACAAAAAACATAGTAATATTGCATCAGCAAGGAACAACTGACGGTGATTAATAAACCGATGGTTGTAGAAATGTTCCGGCGCCGGTCATTTCTTGTTGAGACTCCACATCCAACAGCCCATCGAGGGCTGTCGTATGTGAGCAAGGAACTTCCCTCTGATTCATAATGCCCGATAGTTGGTGGTAAGGTACCAATAGTTTGAATTTCACTGTTCTGCATTTGGTGTTTATTTTTGTGTCAATTAGCCCCTCTAACCAGGATTTCCAAAAGAGCATGGGTGGAAGAAAAGCAGTAGAGGAATGTAATCTGCGATGATTGTATTTTTGATAAAACACGGACAAGCATTTATCTAATTGGTCAATCGACCAGAACGAATGACGGCTTAACATCTGGCTAAGGATGGCATGAAAGCTTTCAATGTGTCCATTTTCCTGTGGAGTGTAAGGGTGGGTGAACACCTGGTTAAGATTGTTTTGCGCAAAAAACAGCTGGACGGTTTTTGCTGCAAACCGGCTGTCGTTGTCATTTCTTACTTCAATATGGATTTTCTGATTTAAACAGTCAAACGGCTGCAAGTAATTTTCGATAATGTATTCCCAAGCCCGCTTTACCTGTCCTTGTTTAAATTGATAGGCATCATTCCAATACAAAACAACCCGGGTGAATGTATCAATAACCGTGAAAATAAAAGCATGCCTGCGATATTCTTCGACCCAAACGAACTTTATGTCCATCTCCAACACCTCCAGCGGTCTTGTGGGCATGACTTTTCGATATTGGGCGAATTGTCTGGTAGCCTTGGCGTGTCTGCCTTTTAATAGCTGATTTTCTTTCATTATCCGGTAAACCTTCTTGGGGTTAATCAGGTAGCCCAGCATTAACAAGGCAAAAGTCATCTTATGGTAACCATAATCCGTGTCGGGATCCTCCTGTGTATCCTTTATTTGTTGAACCACGTCGGTGTTTGGGACTTGGAGCTGCTTACCATCTTCTAATTTAATCGTGCACGAAGTTGGTTTTCGACCTCTTGTGTCCGGTTTTGATTTGTGGTAGTAGTGGTGTTTGCTCACGCCAGAAATGCATAGAGCAGCATCTCTCTTCATGCCCTGGAAAATATAGCTGTTAACTATCGCCTTCTTTTCTCCAAGGCATACTGTTTTTTTAATAGCTCGCTCTTGAGCTTGCCCTCCAACTCTTTTTCCGCCAATAACTGCTTTAACAGAACGTTTTCTTTCTCAAGCTGGCGTATTCGCTTAAGATGCTCAGGCGTCATACCGTGTTCAAAGCCTTCTAAGCCCATTTGATCCAGCTTGCTTTTCCAGGAATAGTAAGAAGCTGCATAAATTCCATACTTCTCGCAGGTTGCAGTAACCCCGTTCTCGAGTGATTCTTTGATTATCCGAAGCTTCTCTTCTTTGGTAAATGTTCTTTTTTTCATCAGCATAAAATTATAGATTTTATCTATAATCGTGTCTGATTATTTAAGGGGCTAAAACACTAGTAGGGTCTGTCCATTGTTCTTCTGGTAACTTGTTTGTCATATCTTTTACCAACCATTTAGGAGTAAACAGCATCCTTGGAAATCTTCAAACTTTGTCTTACTCAAACGAACCTAACCGATTTACTACACTTCTCAGACCTCATTCAACTGAGTGAAACCGGGTACTTTTGACTGACTTATGAGACAAATCCGAGACAATTAACAACAAACCCACTGTTATCGTGATGATTTACAGTGGGTTGTGTCTCATTTGGTGTCTCCTCGCCAGGATTCGAACCTGGGACCCATTGATTAAGAGTCAATTGCTCTACCAACTG
>DYSN01000278.1 GCA_020718205.1 Draconibacterium orientale | reverse complement strand
TTGATAGGAGAAATCTTGACTCCCGACATCAGAGATTCACAGTAGACATCTCTCGCTGGGGTTCTATTGCACTTTTGAGAGGTGTTCTTTGGTAAGCTCTTCTTTGCAGTTACTCCATTTCATAGAAATTCCAAACAAACAGCTTCTGCCATCTATAGCAGATATTTTCCTATATTAACTGTCTGGCAGCTTTTTAGGTTTAACATTTGTAAAAATGGACTTTATTCGGGTGATTAGCATCTTGTGGAGTGTAAAATATGTTGTAAATAGGTAAAATATTTTGCATAATCCCAAGTATGCAAAATATTTTATTCACTTGGATAGGTGCAACTGATTTAGGGGCCATCAAAGAACCTCAAAGATGTGGAGTCGGCCCTATTGCCCAAGCTGTTAAAGAGATGGTTTGGGATGAGTTGATTTTGTTATGCGATTATCCTAAAGCAAAGGGAAAGCAGTATCAGAAATGGCTTCAAGAGACCTGTCAATTTAAAGAGGTCTGCCTTCACTTCGTTTCACTTTCCAGCCCAACCGATTATTCCGATATTTACCGTTCAGCTTCCAATATCCTTCAAGATATACAGCGAGATTTACCCGAACAAGCATCCTTTACTTTTCATCTCAGCCCAGGCACACCAGCCATGGCAGCTGTGTGGATTATCCTCAGTAAAACCAAATTCCCGGCAAAGCTTATAGAGTCATCGCTTGATCACGGTGTAAAGACAGTGTCGATACCGTTTGATATCGCTGCCGATTTCATCCCTCCTGAATTGTATGCACCAGATAGTAAAATAGTTCAGCTTGCCTCTGGGCTTTCAAGTGATACCAAGGCTTTTTCCGACATTGTTTATCGAAGCCAAATCATGCAGCAGGTGGTTGTAAAAGCGCGACTTGCAGCGAGTCGTACAATCCCTGTATTGATCGAGGGGGAAAGTGGTACCGGGAAAGAGCTGTTTGCAAGAGCAATCCATGCAGAAAGCCCACGTGCTGAAAAACCTTTTATTGCGATTAACTGTGGTGCAATTCCAGAAGAATTAATCGAGTCAGAATTGTTTGGTCATGAAAAAGGTGCATTTACTGGTGCTGCGACGAGCAGGAAAGGTCATTTTGAGGCAGCCGATTCCGGCACTTTGTTTCTTGATGAAATCGGCGAACTGCCACTTATGATGCAGGTAAAGCTTCTCCGTGTTTTACAGGAGGGCGAGGTGAAGCCGGTTGGAGCTACCAGATCAAAGAAAATTGATGTTCGTATTATTGCAGCAACAAACAGAAGCCTTTTTAAAGAGACAGCGGCCGGAAGATTTCGGGAAGATCTGTTTTATCGTCTTGCTGTTGCTGTTTTACTGCTTCCGCCTCTTATGGAAAGAGAAGGGGATGTGAACTTACTGCTGGATACGTTTTTACAGCGGATTAATAAAGAATGCAGATTACTCCCAACTGATGAAGATAAAAAACTTTCTGCTTCCGCAAGGAATCTTCTGCTAAACCATTCTTGGCCGGGCAATATTCGGGAAATGATTAATACCATTACCAGATTGTATATTTGGTCACCGGAAACCGTTATTCAGGAGAATGATGTAAGGGAGGCTTTGCTGCCTAATCCCTCTGAACATAACGTTTCGGATAATTTTTTAGGTAAGCCGGTTTCACAAGGTATAGATTTACCGGAAATCATGCAAGCGGTTGCAACCCATTATCTTCGAGAAGCCTTGCAAGAAACCCGTGGCAATAAGGCAAACGCTACGAAATTATTAAACTTAGCGAACTACCAGACATTAACAAATTGGCTTAAAAAATATGGCCTTGAATAATTCTGGCACGGTGATTGCAT
>DYSN01000029.1 GCA_020718205.1 Draconibacterium orientale | reverse complement strand
CGCCATCATTGTGTTCCGAAGGAAATACCTTCAACAACGTTGTGAAACTTTACAACTACGAGCGTAATGGCATTAAATTACTCAAAGACACGGCAGAGCTTGTGAACAATCAGTTTTTTGTGGTAGGTCGCGACGATGTGCAAGGCAAAATGATGACCGGCATCGATCGCAAACCCTTAGATACACTGCTCTCCCCCATCGATTTTACCAAAGTGGTTCTGTATCCGGATCATCAGCCTTATAAACTGGCAGAAGTGGCAGAATACGGGGTGGATTTACAATTTTCAGGACATACGCACAACGGGCAATTCTGACCCCTGAACTATATCACAGGTTTGCTGTTTGAAGAAGACCGGGGATATCTGAAAAAGAAAAACACCCATTTCTATATTTCTGCGGGCTATGGCACCGCGGTGGTTCCCATTCGCATTGGGAACGATTCGGAGATTATTAATTTCCGGTTGAAGAATGTGGGATACACTGATTTGCAAACGATTGGGCAATAATATCAGAATTATATCCATCTTTAAGCTTCGAAATCCAATATCTTTAATATGAAAATCATGTTAAAGTGGAAAAAGAAATGCCGGATAATCCAATGGTATAGGGAATCGACCTGTGAGAGGTCAAACATCTATAAAAAATACGAACCACTGAAGGTTCGACCCCGTCTGGGGTAGCATAAAAACTTGTAGT
Organism: Draconibacterium orientale; assembly: GCA_020718205.1. GTDB lineage: Bacteria > Bacteroidota > Bacteroidia > Bacteroidales > UBA12170 > UBA12170. The sequence goes on along the minus strand of DYSN01000029.1, from coordinate 34,022 downwards.
GCCTTTTTATAAATATGTCATCCCGCCGGGATGATACGAACCGCTTGATAATTCCGTGGTTTAGGGATTTGACCTCAGAGAGGTCAAGCATCTATTCCGGGCAAAAAAAAACCGGACATACATCCGGTTCTTCTATGTTTGATAATTCGTGAAATTATGAATGCATATTGATGGCCTCCACTGCTTTGATTTCGGGCAGGGCTTTTTTTACAGCTTGTTCCACGCCGTTTTTCAATGTCATGGTACTGTAAGGACAAGAGCCACAAGCACCAAGGAGCTCCACATTCACGGTGTTGTCCTCAGTAATTTCCAAAAATTTAATATCCCCGCCGTCGTTCTGAAGGTAAGGTCTAATCTGCTCTATAATGCCCTGAACTTTACGTTCGAGATCTGCTTTATTGCTTGCCATAGGTTTATATTTTTATCGAGTCCAAAAATAAATAAAATATGCTTCCATTAATCAGTTGCACAACTGGCATTGGGATTAATTTGAACAATGGGTGTTGGAGCCAGTTGTACATTACGGATTTTCACTTTTTCGATAAGTTTTTTCGCTATTTCAGCAAAAGCTTTCGACACAGGATGCTGATAATCAAGCACTATTGGATTCCCGTTGTCGCTACCTTCGGCAATGCTTTCCACAATGGGAAGCTGCCCTAAAAGCTCCACATTCAGCTCGTTGGCCACCACTTGTCCGCCACCTTTACCAAAAATATAATACTTATTGTTGGGTAATTCGGCGGGAGTGAACCATGACATATTTTCTACAACTCCCAAAATAGGAACCTTGATGGCATCGTTTTCAAACATATTGGCGGCTTTGCGCACATCGGCCAAAGCTACGTTTTGAGGCGTGGTAACAATTACGCTTCCTGTTACCGGAACCGATTGTACCAGAGTGAGATGAATATCGCCGGTTCCGGGAGGCAAATCGAGAACCATATAGTCGAGCTCGCCCCAAACTGCATCGTTGAAGAGCTGCTGTAAGGCATTGCTGGCCATGCTTCCGCGCCACATGAGTGCTTTGCCTTCGTCGATGAAGAAACCAATGGAGAGCATTTTGATGCCGTATTTTTCAATGGGGACAATCTTTGTTTTGCCGCCTTCTTCCACCGCACCGGGACGAACTCCTTTGAGTCCCATCATTACGGGCATGCTGGGGCCGTAAATATCGGCATCGAGAAGACCAACTTTCGCTCCTGTCTGAGCCAAAGCCAACGCCAGGTTGGTGGCCACAGTAGATTTGCCCACGCCGCCTTTTCCGGAGGCCACAGCAATAATATTTTTAACCTTGCCCAACGGACCGCGCCCTGCTTGTTGCTCCGACAAAGTTTGGATTTCGATTTCGAGTTCCTGACCTAAGTCGGCTTTCAATGTTCTGAGGGCAGCATCTTTAACAATATGAGCATTTTTATCGTTGGCTTCGGGATAAATCAGATTCAACGAAATTTTATTCCCCTGAATCTCAATACTATCGACCATGTTTAAATCGACCACATTATTGGCTTTGGGAAAGTAGAGAACCTTTTTCAAGGATTCCAGAATTTTATCTTTAGTAATTGACATGACTGTTGTTTTTTGAGAGTGCAAAATTAGCTTTTTTACAAGTTAATGAGGCACCAGAATGCTTATTTAGAATATAGATTTATATTGTTGTTTATCAACATTTTAGAAAGATAAAAACAATGGCAGAAACGTTAAATAATCTTATAAAATCAGGGGGTTGGAAAATTTTTAAAAAAATCGGCCATGGATTCTTCAAGCAGCTCAGATTTTTTCGCCTTTTGTTCAAATCCTTTGAAAAGATTTATTTGGGCTATCATTTGCGGAAGGTTGAGTTCCGATTGATTCTGAAAGCCAGCAATGCCCATTTTTCGAAATCGCTGAGCAAGATATAGCTGCTCTGGTTGGCCGGGAGTTGGAACAAAAAACATATGCTTACAACAGAGCTTTTGATAATCCATTATGCTCGAGTAGCCCGATCGCGAAACAATTAATGATGCATTTTGAATGAGTGCCGACATTTGGTCGTTGTCTAAGTGATTGTAGTAGGTAAGGTTGGCGCAATCGAATTTCCGGGTTTTCTGGTGGGGCTTCCCACCCAACATTATGATTTGCTGCCTGATAAGTGGAGCCTGTTGACGAATAAGCTTCTCGAAATACGACCGCTGCGGTTCGGGGCCGGAGAGAATGCAGAGGAGATAAGCGCGTTTGGAAAATACCTGGTTGTCCGGTGTCATGAGCCTGCTTTGTCCGCCAATAAACCGAATTTTGAGACTTTTCGATTCCGACAATTGGCCCGACAGATCGTGATTTTCGCTATCGGGAACCCAAACTTCTCTAAAAGCAGAAAGCCATTTGTGGTTTACATTTTGGGCAAATTTCCCCAGAAATCGCCATCCTTTCGAAAACTGTAAATGAAGCTGATGACTGATGATAACCGATGGAACTTGTTCGTGATAAAAACCAAAGCGGTTGTCGGAAATAATCAAGTCGATGGTCTGACGCGCCACAAAATTTTTTACCCAATTGTTTTCGATTTTTTTTGCTGATAATAGTTGCCAGATAATTTTGAGATATGATGGCAATGTTCCGAAGCGGGAGTATTTGATTCTGTAGGAAGGCACCTGATAAAAGAGTGCCGTTTTCACATTTTGACGCAGAAAGTCTTCGGTGAGCGTATTCACACCAATATGAAGCTGATATCCTTGATTTTCGAGATAATGCAGCAACGGAATCAAGCGCGATGCATGACCCAATCCCCAGTCTAAGGGCGAAACCAGTATGTGCAGACTTTTATTCATGGCAAATGCAAATGTAATAAGATTTGGCTATTTGAAAGGACTCCTATGTGCATCGAAAAAGGATTTTTGGGGTTGTGACATGCCGGAATTTCTAAGCCTCGATTTTTTAAAACAATCTTTACGTGATAGCCGGTATCAAATTTCACTTATATCTTATGTTTTTTGCTTAGTTAATAGACTTTTTAGACTTTAACTACTTATTTTTTAATCGTTATCTTTAAAGAATTTAACGAAATAAATCTCCTAATTTTAACTCACCAATCTGGCGCCATCTTCAGGCTGAACCAGATAAAATTCGGGAGCAATCGAGAATTTATTTTGGTAGCTGGTGGTCAATTTCTTTTCAAAATCCCCGCTAAAATCCTTGTGAACCAGATTTAAAGTGCATCCGCCAAAACCACCGCCCATCATTCTGGCACCTAAAACCTGAGGCATGATGCGGGTTTCGTCCACAAGAAAATCCAACTCCTGGCAACTTACCTCGTACTCATGCTGAAGCCCATGGTGGGTTTGATATAGCAATTTTCCCAATTCTTCCAGATTTCCCAAATCCAGCACTCTGGATGCTTCATCAACCCGAAGTAGCTCTTCAACAATAAACTTACTGCGTTTATAGCTCACCGCATCGGGCATTTGGGGGTGTTGATTGATAAGTTCCAGACTCACATCGCTAAGAGATTGTATGCCCGAATCGTGGGTTTGAAAATAGGACACAGCACGCTCACACTCTGCCCGTCGGTCGTTGTATTCCGACGAAGCCAGGCTGTGTTTTACTTTGGTATTGACCAGCCAAAGCTCGTAATCGCCCAATTCCAGCGGGAAATAATGATGGGTATTGGTGCGGCAATCGAGTTTGAAAACATGATTTTTCTTCCCAAAAACCGAGGCATACTGATCCATGATGCCACACATAACTCCGGCATACTCGTGCTCGGCTTTCTGAGCCAGCTTCACCAACTCTAAAGGCTCTTTGTTCAGGCCTAAGAGATGATTCACCGCAGTGGCCATGCCCGACTCCAAAGCTGCAGATGACGAAAGTCCGGCACCCAAAGGAATATCTCCCCCAAAAACAACATCGAAACAGGTATTCAGAGGTTGTTCTTTCTCGAACTGAGCCAAAACACCCATCAGATATTTTGCCCAGAAATATAGTTTTTGGTCCTTGCCGAGAGATTGAACTTCCTGATACTGGTTATAATCGATGGAATAAAAGCGGTGAACATTGGCGGAATTCATCTGAACAGCAAAAACAATATACTTATCGATGGCTGCCGGCATCACAAAACCCATATTATAATCGGTGTGCTCTCCAATGATATTGATTCGACCCGGGGCGGCGTAGATATTGGGCTTTGCATGAAATAGTTCCGGAAATTTCTGTTCAATTTTATTTTTTAGCTGGTCGGGAAACATGGTTATCGTTTTTTATTGAAAAAATCTTTGAGCAATTGGCTGCATTCATCTTCGAGAATACCTCCGGCAATGGTGGTTTTGGGATGAAGAATATTTTGATTGATGGTTGAAAATCCTTTTTTTGCATCGGATGCTCCGAAAACAATTTTGCCAATCTGTGTCCAGTAAGCTGCTCCGGCACACATGATACAAGGTTCCAGGGTAACATATAACGTGCAATCTTTCAGATATTTCCCCCCCAAAGTATTGGCAGCAGCGGTGAAAGCCTGCATTTCAGCATGGGCAGTAACATCGTTAAGGGTTTGGGTAAGATTGTGGGCTTTGGCAACGACCCTGTCCTTAAAAACAACCACAGCACCCACCGGAACTTCATCTTTTTCAAAAGCCATAGCTGCCTGCTGAAGCGCCATTCTCATAAAGTATTCATCGTTGAACATGCCGGAAAAATTTTTTCAAATATCGAAAAAATTCAGGCTGGTGAATCGGGTGAGAATGCCGGTTGCCTGGATTTAAAAAAGCCGGGGGTTTTGGGGAAAAAGAAATTCTCTCAGGCTAGCTCCACCAAAGTAATTTCGGGCTTAATGCCCACCCTTCCGGGAAATCCAATGGCGCCAATTCCCCTGTTCACATTGAGCCATCGCTCGTGACTTTCGTTGCGGTATAAGCCTGCCCAGTGTTTGTAGATATATTGAGCCGGACTCCAACGGAACAAGCTCGATTCTATACCAAACTGAAAACCGTGGGTATGACCGCTGAAGGTGATGTGCATAGGCACATGAAAGTCCTTCACTATTTCGTCCCAATGGGTAGGATCGTGGCTCAACAAAAGGTTTATCTGGCTGTTATTGAGCGAATTGGTTGCTTTTTCCAAATCGCCCAACCGGGGGAAACGCGGATTGCTGCTCCAGTTTTCTACGCCAACCACAGCCAGCTTCGCATCGTTGATGGTGATGAGCTGATGCTCGTTGCGCAGTAGTTTCCAGCCAATTCCATCATAAAGACTTATTAAATCGTCCCAGTTTTTTTGCTCGTCCTGCTCATTTTTCCATTTGTAATAATGGCCGTAATCGTGATTTCCAATGGAAGCAAACACCCCGTGTTTAGCTCTAATCTGGCTCAACTCATCGGCAAAGGGGAAGGCTTCGGAAGTCATGGAGTTGACGAGATCGCCGGTAAAAAAGACCAAATCGGGGTTCAAATCATTAATCACCTCAATGGCTTCGATGAGTGGTTTTTTACTGACCCAGGTGCCCAGATGGAAGTCGGAAATTTGAACAATCCGCAGTCCGCGCAGGCCATCCGGAATATTAGAGAGACGTATTTTATAGCGCCAGATTTTAAAATCGTAGTTACCGTGCAACATTCCAAAACCCATGGTGCCAAGAGCTAATCCGCCCAAAGCCAACCCAGTATTTACAATGAATTTTCTACGGCCAATGGATTCCCCACTCACTTTATGAGCCCGGTTTTGACTATTTTTTCTTAACAATGCTTCGAAAAAGCGGACGATATCGGCGAAAAACAAAAATATGACAGGCAAAAGCAAACCCACCACATAAGAAAACAATCCGCCCACAAAATACACACGCAGAAAATGGGGCCATTTTTCTATGGGAATCAGAACAAAACCGATGCTGGCAATGCTGGTAAGGAACATGGGAAACCAATAAACAATTCCAATTCCATACTTCACAAACGCTTTCTTTTGCCTGATTCGGGGGAGAATGGCTGTCCATAAATAGTAGCTTAACAGCAGCAGAAAGGTAAAATTGATATAGGGTATAACGAAGCCCGGAAGCCAGAATTTAAGGATAAAAAAGCCGACCAGAGCTAATAGAAAAAGGATTAACGTTGTTTTAAGTTTCAAATGGTTGGTGTTTTTCGGCGACAAAATTAGCAAAACAGGCCGATGGAATACAAAGTTTAGAATTATTTAACCCTGAATTTCACTATCCAAAAAAAGTAGGATTAAACTAAATTAACGGCGCATACAATCGCGCGAGCGACTCTAACAGCTTGTTTTTCATGGGTCTTTTTCGCCATTTGCTTAAAGATATTTTCTCCGAATCGCTTCTGTCTTTCTCAAACTGAGTGATGAGCGAACGGGCAAATATTTCATCGTAGACCACGGCACTGATTTCGAAATTCTGGTAAAAACTTCGGTAATCGAAATTTGAAGTGCCCACAATACTCAATAAATGATCTATAATCAGCACTTTAGCATGGATAAATCCTTTGTTATAAAAGTAAACATGAATCCCATTGCCAAGCAATTGCTGCACATAGGAACGGGCTGAGTACTGCACAAAATGCGAATCCATAATCCCCGGCAATATTACTTCCACTTTTACTCCGCCCATGGCTGCGGTTTTGAGAGCCATGAGCAACGATTCGTCGGGAATAAAATAAGGGCTGGCAATTCTGATGGATTTCTTGGCCGTATTGATGGCAGTAAAAAAGGCATGGAGAATATTGGCTGTGCCGCTTTCGGGGCTGCTGCTGGCAATTTGAATATGAGAGCCAAACTTATTCTCGAGCACCGGAAAATAGCTTTTGAGGTTTTTGAAAAACTGCTGGGTGAGATAATACCTGTTCACAAGAAAAATGGCCTCGAGCATTTTTACCGAATCGCCATGAATGCGCAGATGGGTGTCGCGCCAAAAGCCAGGTTCGCCATATTTGACTAAATATTTATCGGCTATATTGATTCCTCCGGTATAACCTATCCGCCCGTCGACAACCAGAATTTTACGGTGGTTTCGGTTATTAATTTTGTTGGTGAGATTGGGGAAACGAACCGGGCGAAACAACAAAACTTCAACCCCATTGGCCTGCAGATTCCTGATAAAATCTTTGCTCAGCTTACGGCTTCCGATACCATCGAGCACCAGACTCACCTGAACCCCCGAATGGCTTCGTTCGATGAGAATATCGCTGATATTTTTGGCTACCACTCCATCTTCCATCAGGTAATATTGCATGTGAATAAATTTTGCGGCCGATTTTAAATCTTCATAAATGGCATTATAAACAGCAGCTCCGGAATGATAAACATCCATATGATTGTTTGAAGATAGAAACGAGCTGTTGTTTTTTAAAAGCATGGAGACAAGCTTCTGATATTCAAGCAAATATTGATCGTCGGACCAATCCATATTCTCCAGCTGTCTGAGCTGATTTTCGCTCAGGGTATTCATTTGCTTTATTTCCTTGTGGCGCATTCGTTTAAAAATCCACCTCCGCCGAATGCGTTGCCCAAAAAGAAAATAGAGAGCCAAACCCATAAAAGGAAGCAGAGTTAGCACCATAATCCAGCTTAGAGTAACCACTGGATTTCGGTTTTGAAGCAGGGTTTTAACCACTAAAATAATGACGAATACATAAGCAATCGCCATTCCTATAAAGTAGATATAGTCCAAGGCAAGGGTTTGAAAAAACAATAAAACGGTGGGGATAAAACTATTCATCGATATTTTGCAGGCTTCTCAACCAATCTATAAACTGTTGTTTTTGAGCATCAGTGAGTTGGGCGCTTTTATGCATGGCAACATATCCGGGCATGGGCATTTCGCCAATTTCAATTTCTTCTATCATTTCTTCCACCGCAAACAGCCGGTCTTCGAATTCCATTTCGCCCCAATAAGAGAAATTGAGTTTTTCGCGACCTTCGATTACGTGTTTCTCAAGCATCCAGTTCACAGGAGCAAAATGCGAATACCAGGGCCATTGCGTTTCGTTGGAATGACAGTCGTAGCAAGCATTTCGTAGCATTTGAGCCATTTCTGCGGGAGGCGTTTTCCGGGTTAACAAATCGTTCTCTTGATTGAAGTCGGGAGCGGTTTTATCGATTCCCACAAACTGGATAGCCACCAAAGCACCCATCAATAAAGCTACTAAAATTTTTATAATCTTCATATTACCTTCGTTTTGTGATGGGCTAAAATAAGAAGAATATGAATAAAATTGGAAGTTGGGGGACTAAGTTTTTTGTGGATTGACAATTATTGTGAGATGGAATGGCAAAAAATGAAGTGGGCTCATGTTGAATTGAAGGAAAACGAGTCAAATAAAGCCTTTTTTGTGGATAAAAAACCCTGAATCACCCATTCTAATGCATCGAAAAATGATAAATTTGTGGTTTCGGGACATTAATTTTTCAAGAAGCTTATGCCTCACAATTTTTAATTCCATCGACAGATTACCCACCAAATTATAAGTATTATGACACAGCAAAACGCAATACAACTATTTGAAGACAAAAAAGTTAGAACCATTTGGGATGATGAACAGGAAAAATGGTTTTTCTCCATTGTGGATGTTATTGAAGTTTTAACTGAGAGCCCAAGACCCCGCAAATACTGGAATGCTTTAAAAACACAACTAAACACTGAAGGAAGTGAGTTGTCCCAAAAATTGGGACAACTGAAAATGCAATCGGCAGATGGCAAGTATTATCTAACAGATGTGGCTGATACAGAGCAGCTTTTCCGACTTATTCAATCCATTCCATCACCAAAAGCAGAGCCTTTTAAATTGTGGTTGGCACAGGTGGCCAGCGAAAGATTGGACGAAATGCAAGACCCCGAATTGACTATTGACAGAGCTATGGAGCAATATTTGCGCTTAGGTTACTCGGAAAACTGGATAAACCAGCGACTAAAAAGCATCGAAATACGGAAAGAATTAACCGATGAATGGAAAAATCGGGGGTTGAAGGAAGGGCAGCAATTTGCCACACTCACCGATATTATTACAAAAGCCTGGGCAGGAAAAACCACCAAAGAATACAAAGTATTAAAAGGTCTGAAAAAAGAAAACCTTCGCGACAACATGACCAATATCGAGCTCATTCTGAATATGTTAGCCGAAGCTTCTACCAAAGACATTTCCCAGGCCGTTGAACCAAAAGATTTTGAAGAAAGCAAATTGGTGGCAAAACAGGGTGGCCATGTGGCCAGTGTAGCCAGGAAAGAATTAGAAGCTAAAACAGGGAAGAAAGTGGTTTCTTCGGTTAATGCAAAAACTGTTTTGGCTGATGGCAAGGCTACTAAAAACCTCGACACAAAAACAAAGCGATAACCATATTACTACGTTACCCTTCTTTCTTCTATCTGCCAGCTTTTTGCCAGGCTAAAAATCGGGTCATCAGCCCTCTATTAAGATTTGAATCAACCCCAAACTTCACGTTGCCAAAGCACTCAAACTATGATTTAAAATAAGATATTTGCACTGGAATTGGTTTTCAGGAATTAAGCGGATTAATTATAGAAGGATATGACCATACTATTAATCAATCATTACGCAGGATCGCCCGAAATGGGGATGGAGTTCCGGCCATATTTTATGGCTCGTGAATGGATTCGTTCTGGCCACATGGTGATTGTTTTAGCTGCCGATTTTTCCCATATCCGCGCCCACAATCCACAGATTTCCAACGATTTCAATAAGCAAAACATTGATGGAATTGAGTACATATGGATAAAAACCCGTCCCTACGAAGGCAATGGCGCTCAGCGGGTTCTGAATATGTTCGATTTCACAAGAAAGATATATTTTAAAGCTGCCGAAATTGCCAAAACCTACAACCCCGATGTGGTTATAGCCAGCTCAACCTATCCCGCCGACAATTTCGTTGCACGGAAAATTGCCCGGAAATCGGGGGCAAAACATGTTTACGAAGTCCACGATTTGTGGCCGCTTTCTCCTATTGAACTGGGTGGAATGTCGCGCCGGCATCCATTTATTATGTTAATGCAATTTGCCGAGGACTTTGCTTACAAACATGCTGATTTTGTGGTTTCTATGTTGCCAAAAACCCGGGAATACATGGCTTCGCGTGGCCTTAACCTTCAAAAATGGCATTATATTCCCAACGGGGTGGTCATGAGTCAGTGGGAAAACCCTGTGGTTTTGAATGATACCACGCAGCAAAAGATTCAGGAAATCCGCGACAAATATCGCTGGATTGTAGCCTATACGGGCACTCTGGGTCTGGCCAACGATTTGGATACCCTCCTGGATGCAGCATTGGAATTACCCCCCGAAATGGCCATTGTTATCATGGGCGAAGGGCCGGAAAAAACCCATCTGACCCAGAGAATTACGCATGAGCAGCTCAATCAATGTTTCATTTTCCCCAGCATTTCTAAAAACGAAATCCCCGCCTTTCTTTCACAAATGGATTTTCTGTATATCGGTTTAAAATCGGAACCGCTTTTCAGATTTGGCATAAGTCCGAACAAAATGATAGATTATATGATGGCCGGAAAACCTGTTATTCAAGCCATTGATGCTGGAAATAATATGGTTGAAGAAGCTCAATGTGGAATGAGTGTAGCACCCGAAAATCCAAAAGCGGTTGTTCAGGCCATCAAACACCTCATGAGCCTTGATGCGGAGACTTTAAAGCAGTTGGGGGAAAACGGACAACATTTTGCGCAATTGCAACACGATTACAAGAATCTGGCGGCCAATTTTTTGAAAATATTCGGGTAAAGCTCCAGATTAACTCGCAGATACTAAGATTGCTCGCGGTCAATAAAAAAGAAAAATCCATTGAAAAAGGCAAAAAACATCACGCCTAACTGTCTTTCGAACATACATTCTACCAGCAAGTTGAACATCATGATGAGAACAACACCCAGATAAAGTAGTTGTTTACGCTTGAAAGCCACTATCAGGGGATAAAAAAGCAAGAGCAATAGTGAGACAAGTCCGGGCAACCCGGTTGTCATTAGCGATTGAAGATACTGAGAATGTGTGTTATAGCTAAAATCGTTGTTCTCAACAAACCCGTTGGCCAGCAGCTTTTTATTGTACACATCGCGGGCATCGCCGGTTCCATAACCCCAAAATGGCTTTTCACCAATCACCGAAATGGCGGTCTTCCACAAATGAACCCTGGCAGCAGTTGATTCCTTATTAGAGTTGTTGGTGGATGGGGTGGTGGCATTTTTCCGAACTTCGGAAAAGCGTTCCAAACTATTGGGAACCAAGAAAGTAGCCGCAATGGTGATGATGGATAACACGACCAAAGATTGGATTGCCATCCGCAGTTTCCGTGTTTGAAAAATCAGAAATCCCAGAGCTAGGATTACGATAAAAATATAGGTCAGAATGGCCGCCTTCGATTGAAGTAAAAATAAAAATACAACCATCCAGGCCATCATGAAGAGATACCGGAATTTGGTAGTTTTTTTGTATAATGTATTGTTTGTAATATAGTTATGAAGAATATACATGATGCTAAAAACCACGGACAACCCAATATATGAGGGATGCTGGTAGTAAACGAGCCCGGTATAGTAAAACACGTTTAAATCGGATGTTTCCAGAAACCGCCAAGCAGACATGATAACGAGCTCGATAGAAACAGCAAAAACGGTGAATATAAAGGCTTTGAGAATTATTGAAATGTCTGATTTTCTGATAAAACCCTGCGGAATCATGGCAAAATGCAAGGCAAAAAGAAGAAACGATAGCTTTAAAACCACATCGGTCCAGCCAAATTCCGTGTTTTCGGTATAGGTCATGCCCACCAAAACCGATAAAAACATGGCGCTGAAAATTAAAACAGGTTTCATGTTTTTCCACAACAATGAAGCGGTGGTTTTTAATGGATTATAAACCATTACCAGGATAAACATCAAAAGACCCATCAATGGCATCAGATGCCAGAAAGGCGTGATGCTGGAAATAAAATAGAGTATCATCAGTGCTATGTAGATGACTCTGAAATAATTTTCACGTTTTAAACTGGATGCCATAAATTGATATTATTTCTGCTGCCTGATTATGGGGCTAAAATAACCCAAAATATAACCCAAAGCATAGGCGAAATGAATGAGTGGAAAAAAGAAAATTGAAGTGATAATATGCCGGCTTTTATCGCTGCTCACACTCACTCCGAATGCTTCCCAGGTGACTTTGAAAAAATAAACCATCAAACCCGTTGCAAAAAACAATAAGGCAGGTTGACTAAACAGAGATAAAATTCCCGTTAACCCAAAGAAAATGAACAATATAACAGGGATTAACTGCGCCAATGTGGGTTTGCTCCCCGATATTTTATTCTCCAAAGGCTTGTTAAAGGCTGATTGATAAAAATACTGAATCAATTTGCCAAGGCTTGAAGGAGCTGTATAATCCAGTTTAATATCGGGAATGAACAAAGTTTTTGCCCCTCCCCGAATGGCTCTCAAGGTCCACTCGTAATCGAAATTCATGAGCAGTCGCTCGTCGAACAACCCATATTTCTCCAGTGCTTCGCGTTTAACGCAACCATAGGACAAAAAATGAGTTTGGGTTATTTTGGTGGTTTGAATTTTGAAAGGTGTATTTCCAACCACAAAACCGCTTTTTAAAACCTCGGCAATACTTTGGGCAAATAGTTGATTTCCTGCCGGTATTGAAATCCATTTTCCTGCAATTTTATCTGCGCTCTCCTGCTCCATAATGCCTAACATCTTCACCAGATAATTGGCTGGATAAACAATATTCTCATTCAGAAAAAAAACAATTTCGCCGGTGGATTTTTTTATCGCATCATTTAAAGCACTAACCTCGTTGGGCGATGAACTTATAAATTTTAGCTCAAATTTTTGACCCGCTGCCTTTTTCAGCCGTTCAGCCAACTGTCCGGTTTCTTTGGAAGAAACAATCATCAGTTCCAGGCTTTCGGCAGGCTTTTCCAGCTCAGCAAGTGCCCTGAGATGCCCATCGAGCCAGAATTCCGGCTGCCTGAGAAAGAGTATCAAACTCAATTTATTCATGTGTTATTATTTTTTTATATTAAGGTCACATGCCTGCCTGTCGGCAGACAGGGAATACGCCATGAAAAAAAATTATCACTACAATGAGTGATTTAATAATCTTGGCTATTTCATCTGTTATTATTTAATTTTTTAAAGCTAAGGCCAGATGTAATTCGCCTTAAAATAATTTCATTCCAGTGGGTGATTTATTAATCATGCTCATATGATATCCTTAGTTTTTTTAATCAATAACTGAGCTCCCTGGGTTTAGCGAAAGTGATTTGGAATATTGGCGAACGAGCTGATACGTCCATAAAATATAATATCCCCAAACCAATATCTGTAAGGCGCTGAGCAAAGCGAAAGTATGAGAAACTTCCCAATGCAAATGCCCGCCAATAACAATGGTTGCTATCATTAAAATATTACTCACCGACGAAAACAAAAACGAAGTATTGAGCCTGTTGAAAACCACCGGAACCATGGCAATAGAACCTGTGATGAACTTTATCCAAATCCAGGGCGCAAGCGTGGCGGCATACAAGCCGGCAATTGCAAATGCACTCCCCAGATACAGGCTGAAAAGCCATTGACCAAATATCATGATAGCAGTAAAAATGGGTAAGCCAATGAGAAACAACGACAAAACTGTTTTCTTAAAAATACCCATCATCGGCTCGCTATTGGCTTTATAACCAGAGATTTTTCTAAAAAAAATCTGTCCTATCACGCCGCCAATTAAAACCGATGGAGCGAGTAGAATGCGATAAGTTCTTCCGTAATATCCTGTTATTTCATCGCCAAAATAATAGCTGATAAGAAAAACCACAAGACTTAGAAAAAACATATCGGTAAAGGCCTGAAAAGAATGGGTGGTGGGGAATTTCTTGTAAACCCCGGCCTGATGCACCATTTCGGATTTGGTCACTTCGCTCATGCGCTTGCAGTCTCTTCGAAGAAATGGAAAAATTACAGGCAAAACCGATACAATCTGTCCGATAAGGAATGCCAAAACCAGTCCGGTACTCCCGAGTTTCATGTAGCCAAAAATTACATTAAAACCCGACGAAGAACCACTTTCTGCAATTTTAGACATGGCCATATTTCTGGTGTAGGCTTTCCGGTTGGCCCAGTTGTTAAAGGTATTGAACAGCCCCACAGCAAAAACAGATAAAGGTACATACCATAAAAACTGCGCCAAATCATTGTTTCCTTTTAGTGCTGCCATCCAATCTTTTAGCAGCCACATGGCGAACAACGACAATGCCGAAACAACCACAGTAATAAGGAGCGAAAGAGCCACAATATTCAAACTTTCCTTATCGGATTTGGGCAGCAGAATAGCAAACTCGTAGCGGGCAGTTGCCACTATGGAAAACATAACAGCCACCGAAACAAACATGGTGATAATCCCCAGCTCCGAAGCGGTGTAAAGTCTGGTGATAAAAGGCTCGGCAATAAATGGCAAAACCTGAGCCAACGCACTACCCGACAGCAAAATAGCTACTTGCTGTACAAATTCCGATTGTCGTAATTTATATAGCAAGGACAAAAATTTTAATTTTTTTAGCTGTCATAGGAGAAATTATATGAGTATCGGGCTTTTATCCGACGTCAAAAATAGAAAAAATATTCCTATCAAATTTTTCCGGTGCTTTTTGAGTTTAAACCGCGGTCACTCCGGCTCATAGACTTATTGTAGTATTGCAATGGCATAGAACACCTGCTAAACCCCGGCTCTTAAATCGGTTAATAATCGCTATTTTTGCCCCCAAAATAAACAGCCCGTGAAGCTTTGTATTGCCGAAAAACCAAGTGTAGCCAAAGAAATTGCCCAGATTTTGGGGGCAAAAACCCGCTATAACGGGTATTTTGAAGGAAATGGTTATTGGGTGAGCTGGACTTTTGGGCATCTCTGTACACTAAAAACCCCCGACGACTACGAAGCTCGCCTTAAATGGTGGAAACTATACGATTTGCCCATTGTTCCGCCAAAATTTGGCATCAAGCTCATCGACAACGAAGGCAGCAAGAAACAGTTTCACGTTATAGAATCGCTCATCAATAACCCCAACTGCGAAGAGCTCATTAACTGTGGTGATGCGGGCCAGGAAGGGGAACTTATTCAGCGGTGGGTGTATCACAAAGCCGGAAATAAAAAACCCGTAAAACGACTTTGGATTTCATCGCTCACCGAAGAAGCCATTCGCGAGGGCTTTCAGAAACTGCAAAGCGAAGAAAAATATCAGCATCTTTACGAAGCCGGAAGTGCCCGCGCCATTGGCGACTGGCTTCTGGGAATCAATGCCAGCCGACTCTATACACTGAAATATGGAACCGGAAAAAATGTATTGAGCATTGGCCGTGTTCAAACCCCCACTTTGGCTATGATTGTTCACAGGCATCTGGAAATCATCAATTTTGTGCCTTCTGATTTTTGGGAAGTAAAAACCAAATACCGCGAAGTAATTTTCGCCTATGAGAAAGGCCGGTTTCTGGAGCAGGAAAAGGCCGAAGAAATGCTCCGTCTCATTGCCGATGAGATTTTTACCATCGTGAACTTCGAAAAGAAGGAAGGGAAAGAGTTTGCCCCCAGAATGTTCGACCTCACCAGCCTGCAGGTGGAAGCCAACCGCAAATTTAACCTCACCGCCGACGAAACGCTAAAAACTGTTCAACAGCTTTATGAGAAAAAATTGGTGAGCTATCCCCGCGTCGATACCACCTATCTGCCCGAAGACCAGTATCCTAAAATACCCGACATTTTGCGTGGTCTCACCGAATATGCCTCGTTTACTCAAACCTTGCTCGAAAAGAAAATCCCCAAAACCAAGCGGGTTTTCGACAATTCAAAAGTTACCGACCACCACGCCATTATTCCCACGGGGGTGAAAGCTCAGGGATTGTATGGTGCCGAACTCGAAATTTACGACGCCATTACCCGCAGGTTTATTGCCAATTTTTACCCCGATTGTCTCATTTCTACCACCAAAGTTACCGGCGAAGTAGTGGAATTTGTTTTTAAAGCCACAGGAAAGGAGATTTTGAGTCCGGGCTGGCGCCCGGTCTACAATCAGGTGGACGAAGATGCGGAAGAACAACAGATTATGCCCAAATTTGAGATAGGAGAAAGCGGCCCCCACGAACCTGTTTTAGAGAAAAAACAAACTCAACCCCCCAAATATTTCACCGAGGCCACCTTGCTGAGAGCCATGGAAACGGCAGGCAAGCAAGTGGAAGACGAAGAATTGCGCGAAGTATTGAAAGCCAATGGAATAGGACGCCCTTCCACCCGCGCCAACATCATTGAAACTTTGTTCACGAGAAAATATATCGTCAGAAAACGAAAATCGCTGGTGCCCACCGATACCGGAGTTGAACTCATTGGAACCATTCAGAACGATTTGCTGAAATCGGCAGAACTCACAGGTCAGTGGGAAATGAAACTGAGCCAAATTGAGCGGGGAAAATATGATGTAAAACTGTTTCTGGAAGAAATGAAAGCCATGGTAAGCCAATTAGTCGACGATGTAAAAAAGGAAACAGCACGAACCATTAGCTTTGCAGAAGAAGCTCAGGAGAAAAAACCAGAGAAGAAAGCAGAGAAAAAACCTGCTGAGAAAAAAGAGCCCGCACAAAAACCCCAACCCGACGAGTTGATTTGCCCCAAATGCGGAAAAGGGAAAATGCTCAAAGGCAAACAAGCCTATGGTTGCAGTGATTGGAAAACGGGCTGTAGTTTCACCATCTGCTTTGCCGATTTGCAATCGACCTATCAGGTTACCGAGCTCAATTCCATTGTTTTAGCCGAAATAGGCAAAAAGATTTCTTAGCGCGGTTGTCGTCTCAAAACCTATACTTCAATTCGACCTATCAAAAAAAGTTAACCGTGACAGGATCCTTAGGAAGTCGTTAAAATTGGTTTTTAATTTCATCCACCAAACCGAATGGGTTTCCATGGGCTATAACAAGTCAATCGGTAAAACTACCAAATGCAGGTTTCCTATTGAAAAAATGAGCCCATAGATTTTATTTTCCGAGAATATATCATATATTTGAAGCAGCTTAATCACAAAAAAACAAAAATACAATCACATGAAAAAACTAATTACATTATTATTGATTTTGGCCCTGACCACACCTTTCGTCATGGCGCAAAAAGGTTTAAGCCTTGGAGCCAATTTTATGACACTGAGCAGCAGTATAGTAAACCAAAACACCTGGGGAAATGGTCATGAATACGACTATGCACTCACATTCAACAGTTCCTTTGGCTTCGATGCCGGCTACAATTTTACCGAACAAATTGGATTGTACACAGGTTACTGGTTCACCAATTTTGGCCAAAAATATACCGATAGTTACAACGATTCCGACTTCACCAGAAAGCTGAAATACAAATACAGCGTAATTCCAGTGATGTTGCGCTTCAGCAGCAGCGAAAATACCGTTAATTTTCTGGGAGGCGTAGGTGTTTTAATTGCTTCCATGCGTCAGGCCGACCAGGAATGGCTTAAAGATGGTGAAGCATATACTCAAACTGGCGAAACTATTGGCGGAATCCCTTTTAATATTCCCGCCGACGATGTAACTGCCCGTTACAATAAAACCGATATCGTTGTAAATATTGAGCTGGGTGCCAGAATCATCGTTATCGACAATCTATATATCGATGCTTCGCTCAACTTTGGCTATGGTGTAAAAGACATCAATGCACCAGAATATCAGATTCCGGATACCGAAGGTACTTACAACTCATCGCACAATGCCTATGGTGGATTTAAAGTGGGTGTGGCCTATATTCTTTTTGGGGAATAAAACCAAAGCATAACCTGAAAAAAACCATCCTCAAAAGGATGGCTTTTTTTGTGGAATAAAACAAGAGTTTTAACCGGAAAAATTTAGGTCGAAATCGGTGTAAAAGAGCTCATTATTGAAACAAAATAATACATTTGTTGAACGAATTCGGGAGAATAGAAAACACGCATCTAAACACAGGTTCTATTGGTTTTCCCGGGTCAACCCATTGCGAAAACTGAATAACATGACAACTGAACCCCACTTTGATGAGCTTCAAAAACTCCGCGAGGAGAACGAAAGGCTGCGAAAAATTCTGGCCGAAAGGCAGATTTTAGATGCCCATGGCTCAGCAGTCGATAATTCGCGATTTCGGGATTTGGAAGAAACCATCGAAAAGAGAAATATTTGCATGCGATTGGCAGCCGATTCCGCCAATTTTGGGGTTTGGGAATTCGATTTTTTAACCGGAAAATTTCATGTGGACAATTGGATGGCGCATCTGTATGGTTTGGATATGGAAACAGAGCCAACGGTACAGGATTTCATGAGCAAGGTACACCATAAGGATTTGCCACATCTAAAAAATGCCATTTCAAATGTCCTTGAATCGTCGAACGAATTCTTTACCGAATTTCGCATTTTCCCCGAAGCGGGTATCATGAAATACATCCGTACCAATGCTGTTTTTCTCAGAAACAGCATTGGGGAGCTCATAAAAGCCTATGGAGTAGATTTCGAGAATACCAGCCAAAAACTCACAGAAAAATCGCTGACTCACAGCAAAATAACCTACAAAACACTTTTTGATTTTTCACCCATCGGCATTTTTCTACTCGATAAAAACGGGATCATACTCGAAGCCAATCAAGAGATAGAAAACATGCTTCAATACAGCAAACAGGAAATGCTGGGGCGGCATATCAGTATGGTTTCAGCTCCCGAAAATATTCCACTCATCGATGCCAATATCCAACATATTTTAAACGGCAGCTCCTTAGAGCTCCAGGTTCTCAACTACAAGAAAGACGGCTCCACCTGCACTGTACTTCTGCACGAAACATCCATCCTATTGCCCGATGGAAAACTCGGAATTCTCACCGTTTCGCATGATATTAGCCAAAAAGTCTTAATAGACAACCGGTTGGAATATGAAACAGACCTCAGAAACCTGCTGGTTGAGTTCTCTTCTCAATTCATTAATATCCATTTTAAAGACATCATTCAAGCCATAAACTATTCGCTGGCACGAATAGGAAAATTTGTAAATGCCGACCGGTCCTATATATTTGTATATGATTTTACCAATAAAACCGCCAAAAATAATTTTGAATGGTGCAATAATGGTGTAAAATCATATCGCAAGGAGCTGTTAAATATCAATCTGGAACCATTCAACGAATTTATTAAACTCCATAAAAAGGGAAAGACGGTTCATATAAAAAGTCCGTCCGAAATAAACAACGAAGCACTTCTCCATATAATGAAAATACAGAAAGTGGAAAGCATTCTCACCGTTCCGCTGATGAAGAAAAAAGAATGCGTGGGGTTCATCGGATTCGACATGCCTAAATCGCAACATGAGTTTAGTATTCAGGAACAACAATTGTTTCAGGTATATGCTCAGCTCATTACAAATATAATGACCCGGGTGGATAAGGAAAACGATTTATTAAGAGCCAAAGAAACAGCCGAACTCGAACGAGCCAATCTGGAATCGATTATCGAAAACAACGCCGATTTTATCTGGGCCATCGACCGCGATTATAACCTGCTCTATATCAACATGAATATGCGGCAGGCTTATTTAGATAATTTCGGAATCGAATTAAACGCCGGCGATAACAAGTTGCAAATACTTCCAAAAAAATATCGATTCTATTGGCAAAGTCTTTACGAGCGTGCCTTCAACAACGAATCCTTTACCTTTGAAGATCGACTGGTTGTTAATGGCATCGAAAAATATTTGCAGCTATCCCTAAACCCTATTTTCATAGAAAAAGAAGTGGTTGGAGTTTCCTGCTTTGGTAGAGACACCACCAAACGAAAACAAGATGAAATCGAGTTGGGACGAGCCAAAGAAGCTGCCGAGAAAAGCGAAAAAATGTATCGGTTCCTTTTCGACAACGCTGTAGAAGGCATCTTCAGAACCGATTTGGCGGGCAATGTGATCCATATGAATCGCGCATTGATGCAAATTTTGGGGTTCGACTCCATAGAAGCTGCCTTCCGGTTCATCAACCGTCCCGACTCCCAAATTTGGCTTTTCCCGGAAAAAAGAGATAAATATGTTGAATATCTGAAAGACGCGAAAATTGTAAACGATTACCACACCCAATTTATTAAGCAGGATGAAACCATTATTTGGGTAGCCATTTACAGCCGTCTAATCACTGATGCCGAAACCAATGAATTGCTCATTGATGGCTTTATAATCGATATCACCAGCCGCAAAATGGCGGAAATGGAAAGCATAGCTGCCAAAGAAAAAGCGGAGGAAAATGAAGAAAAATACCGACAGATTTTCGAAAACAGCCGCGATGTCATTTTTATTTACGAAGTAACTGAAGACCAGCGATATAAAGTGGTCACTTTCAATCCTGCGGAAGAAAAATATATAGGTAACGTAAAGCAATTCGAAGGCCAATACATTGATGAATGTATTCCCCCCTATTTGTTCAATCAGTTTAGAGTTAAATATGAACTCTGCATCGAAGCCGGGCATCTCATTGCATACGAAGAAGAAATCAACTATGGCCCCCTGAACCTTAAAATGCTCACCCAACTTATTCCCCTGAAAAATAGCTCGGGTCGCGTGTATAGAATCATTGGGATTAGCCATGATATTACTGAAAATAAACTACTTACCAATCAGCTCATCGAACAAAACGATAAACTCACCATTCTGAACAGCGACCTGTCCATCGCCAAAGATAAAGCCGAAGAAAGCGATCGGCTTAAATCGGCTTTCTTAGCCAATATGAGTCACGAGATTCGTACCCCCATGAATGGCATTTTGGGGTTTGCCTACTTGCTGAAAGATGCTGGCTTTTCCGACGACGAAAAACTAGGCTTTGTCAACATCATTGAAAAAAACGGCCTCAGAATGCTTAATATTCTCAACAATATTATCGACATCTCGAAAATAGAAGCCGGATTAATGACTTGCAATCTGGAAACAACGATTCTCAACTCTATTTTCATCGAAATTTTCGAATCCTTTAAACCTGAAGCTGACATAAAATTGATAGACTTGCGTTTAATTCTTCCTGAAAATTCCGATGATGAGCAATTGATAACCGACAAATTCAAACTCGATGCCATCATCACTAACCTTGTAAAGAATGCACTCAAATATACCGATACCGGATTTGTGGAATTTGGCTATACCAAAAAGGAAACAGAATATTTGCTTTACGTAAAAGACTCGGGCATTGGTGTGGCCAAAGACCGTTTCGATGCCATATTCGAACGGTTTATTCAGGCAGAAATCAATGACCGACTGGCTCGTCAGGGAACAGGCCTTGGGCTTGGAATTGCCAAAGCTTATGTTGAACTGCTGGGCGGAAAAATTTGGATAGACAGTGAACTAGGTAAAGGTTCGTCTTTCTATTTTACCATTCCATTTCAGCACCCTTTCTAATATCAAAATCTAAACCCCTACTACCTGATTTTATTTATTTTTTTTGGAGTCTTACTTATTAAGAGATTCCCTGAAAAACCCATGTAAACCCCTGAAAAATGGATTACTTAGGTTTCTGTACGGTAAAATATTCGTAAAATTGTCAACTATTTTAACTGAAACTAAAAACATTTAATATGAACAAGAAAATGGAAGAAAAAGTTCAGGATTTCATGGCCAAAGTTATCGCTGCAAATCCTGCCGAAGTTGAGTTTCACCAAGCTGTACACGAAGTAGTAGAAACACTTATACCATTCATCGACGAACATCCACAATATAAAGAAGCCAAAATTCTGGAACGGATGGTTGAGCCCGAAAGAGTCATCATGTTCCGCGTGCCCTGGATCGACGATAAAGGAAATATTCAAATAAATCGCGGTTTTAGAATCGAAATGAACTCTGCCTTAGGTCCATACAAAGGCGGATTGCGCTTTCATCCCACTGTAAATCTGGGCATTCTGAAATTCTTAGCCTTTGAACAAGTGCTCAAAAACAGCCTCACCACATTGCCCATGGGCGGTGGAAAAGGCGGCTCCGATTTCGATCCAAAAGGCAAATCAGACAACGAAGTAATGCATTTCTGCCAAAGCTTTATGACTGAGCTTCAACGCCATATTGGCCCCAACACCGACGTCCCTGCCGGTGATATTGGCGTGGGTGGCCGCGAAATTGGTTACTTGTTCGGACAATATAAAAGAATCAGAAATGAATTTACCGGCGTTCTTACCGGAAAAGGCATTGAATATGGTGGTTCACTCATCCGCCCCGAAGCAACAGGCTATGGTGCCGTATATTTTGTGGAAGAAATGCTGGCCACCAAAGGTCTCACTCTCGAAGGAAAAACCGTGGCCATCAGTGGTTTTGGTAATGTGGCCTGGGGAGCCGTAACCAAGGTAAATCAGCTGGGTGGCAAAGTGGTCACCATCTCCGGCCCCGATGGTTATATCTACGATCCCGATGGAATCAGCGGCGAAAAAATCGACTATATGCTCGAGCTCAGAGCCACCAATCAGGACATCGTTTCGCCCTATGCCGACAAATATCCTTCTGCCGAGTTTTATGCCAACCGCCGTCCCTGGGAGCAAAAAGTGGATATTGCCCTGCCTTGCGCCACCCAAAACGAAGTGGATCAAAAAGATGCTGAAACCCTCGTCAGCAATGGCGTTATCTGCGTAGCCGAAGGCGCCAATATGCCTTGTAATGTGGAAGCTATAGAAGTTTTCGTAAATGCGAAAATTCTCTACGCCCCCGGCAAAGCAGTAAATGCAGGCGGTGTAGCAACCTCAGGTCTCGAAATGACCCAAAACTCCATAAAACTCTCCTGGACCGCCGAAGAAGTGGACGAAAAACTCCACATGATTATGAAAAACATTCATCAGGCCTGCCGCAAACACGGAACCATGCCCGATGGTTATGTAAACTATTTGGTGGGCGCCAATATTGCCGGCTTCGTAAAAGTAGCCGATGCCATGATAGCTCAGGGGGTGGTATAATTCTTTTGGTTGTAATCTTAAACAACACTATAAACACATTTGAAAACCTGTCCTTTGGGGCAGGTTTTTTTGTTTACTGACTTCGACAATATTTGGTTTAACATTTTGCAACTATCAATATATCTATGACTTAAAAATATTTTTGGACACCAAATTGAGTGTGCCAGAGTCAAAATGCAGAAATTTTTATTGAGTTTTTGCGAAAAAGGATTTAAAACAATGTATATCTCCGCTCAAAAAAATTAAGAAAAGAATTTAGAGACATAGGAGAAAATTCAAAAACATTTTCTATTTTTGACAAATTATGTCAAAAGAAACAATGTCAACAGAAACAATTGGTAAGAAATTAAGAGCCCTACGCGAGGAAAAAGAGCTGCCTTTGCGAAAAGTTGCAGCAATACTCGATATCGATGTGGCTATTTTGAGTAAAATGGAGCGCGGTGAAAGAAAAATAACAAAAGATATTGTTCTTAAACTTGCCAACATATACGACCACAACCCTAACGAACTCCTGATTTCTTTTCTGAGCGACAAGATTTTATACGAAATTCAAAACGAAGATTTGGGTATTGAAGCACTAAAGGTAGCGGAGGAAAGAGTAAAATATTTAAAAGCGAAAAATGGAAATAAAAACGACAGAGCTTAAAAGAATGTGGGAAGAATTTGAAGATATTCCAATTAATTTGGCTGATGAAATTGAAGTTGATTTCTATAGTTGGGAAAAAGGAACTTATCGGTTTGATATTTGGCATTGGTTCGACGAAAAACTACCAAAAGGGCTGGTATTGAATTTAAATTTGGCATAATTAGAAAATGGCATTACCTATAAACATAGATGAATTACTGCACGGCAATACGGTTGAATGGGATCGGATTGAGTTGAAAAAAGGATGGAATCCTGAGGATATTATTCATACTTTATGTGCATACGCCAATGATATTAACAATTGGGATGGAGGTTATGTCATTATTGGAGTTGAAGAAGAAAATGGGAAAGCCAAGTTGCCCCCAATTGGTTTACAGGTTCAAGAGTTGGATGCCATCCAAAAAAAATTGATTGAACTGGCCTATAAATTAAGTCCTGTTTATATTCCTGTTTTTCAGCCATATTTAATAAACGGAAAGCACATATTGGTTGTGTTTTCCCCCGCTGGGGATAACAGACCCTACAAAGCACCTATTAGCTTAAGTGAAAAAAGAACAGAAAGAGCAATGTTTATCAAACATGGTTCTAAAACGGTAAAAGTTAAAGATGGTTCCGATGATGAAAGACGACTTATTGAACTCACGGCACGTATCCCTTTTGATGACCGAATCAATCAAACAGCTCCCCTAGATGATTTGAGTTTACGTTTGATTCAAAACTATTTAAAAGAAGTGAGGAGTTCCCTATATGAAGTGAGTACAAAAATTCCATTTTCTGAATTATGCAGACATTTAATGATAGCTAAAGGTCCCGACGAATTATTACGCCCTACAAATGCCGGATTACTTTTGTTTAATGAAAACCCCGAAAAATTCTTTTCAGGAGCAAAAATTGATTTGGTAATCCACAAAAATAAAGTTGGTAAAGACTATACCGAAAAAATATTCATTGGCTCTATTATACAGCAGATTAGGGATGTTTTACAGTATTTTAAAACCAACATTGTAGAAGAATTGGTGGTTAAATCCGCTAAACAAGCCGAATCAATACGTTTTTTCAATTATCCCTTTCAGGCTATTGAAGAAGCTGTAGTCAATGCAGTTTATCATAAAAGTTATGAACGCGAAAACCCTGTGGAGATTCAAATACATAAAGATAAAATTGAAATATTAAGTTTTCCAGGTCCGATGCCACCAATTAATCAAGCTATGCTGAAAAAACAAAGAGTAGTAGCACGAGAGTATAGAAACCGAAAAATTGGAGGTTTTTTGAAGGAGCTGAAACTCACGGAAGGCAGAGGAACAGGCTTACCGATTATTCACAACAGCTTGGAAGAAAACGGTTCACCACCGCCTGTTTTTGAGACGGATGAAAACAATGCTTATTTTTTGTGTATTCTTCCCATTCATCCGCTCGCTGAATCCATCTTAGGTCAGGAAGATGACCTAAGAAGAGACGAAGATAACATACAGAAATTCAAGAACATAAACGACATTAATCCTTATCTTAGTCTCTTGGTCTCTGAGATTGGAGACCAAGATAAAGAACACATTAAGGAAAGAATAAGCTCAACAATTAGAGATATTTTAAATTATTGTCAGGAGCCAAAATCAAAAGATGAAATATTTGAGAAAATCGGGCTTTATAAAAACACCAAAAATTACAATCATCATATAAAACCCCTCATTGAAGCGGGCTGGCTAAACCTGACATTGCCTAATAAGCCAACTAGCAAAAATCAACAATACTTTACCACTGAATTGGGCAAAAAACTGCTTACTATCCTTACGGAAGAAAGGGAAACAAAAATTAAACGAATTCCAGTGGCATCTTCAAATATTGCTGCTGTTGGCTACGATAAAGAAGCATGCATTTTAGAAATTGAGTTTCATCACGGTGCTATTTATCAGTATGCTAATGTGCCTGAAAAAGTATATGAAGAGTTGATGAGTTCCCCTTCTCAAGGTGCGTATTTTATGAATGAAATAAAGGGTAGATTTGAACAGCTAAAAAATTAAATTTGCTGAGAGTATTTGGAAGAAACTTTCAGTGAGGAGATTAAATAGGAATAAATAATATTAAATAATATCGCTTAATCCTCTAAACTTTTTTGGAGGCATCAAACCTAAAAACGTGAGTAATAATTACCCATATCTTTCAAACATGGGTAAAAAAGGCACAAAAACGGACACGTTTTGAAAACGCGGGATATTTTGGGGCATAAAAAATGGCAGAACCAATTTTAAAAAATAAATTTGTAACCAAATCCAACAACAATTCCAACCATGAATAAATCAATCGTTCGTCTGCTTTTAGTATTGCTCGCTGCATTTCAGTTCAATGTTTTTGCCCAGGAAAGGCTCACCCCCTTTGACCAAATTCCCGGAGTAATCGCTTCGTACAAGCCTGCCCTTGAAGAAAATTTCCCCCAATGGGCAAAAATGCTCTATGAACAGAATCCCAATTTCCGGGAGATTGAAAAAGAATACGAAGCCTGGAAAATAAATCATGGTAAGGAAAAATCGGCCATTCACCGGTATTATAAAATGTGGTGGAATGCGGTTCAACCCTATGTTTCGTCCGACGGGACCATTCAGCTTCCTGAGCAAATTGTTCTCAATCAGCTCAATAACTCTCCTAATACACGAAATACCTCACAGCTCAACGAGCCCTGGTCGTTTCTGGGGCCAAAAAATACCTATTGGCTCAACGAAAACGGCTCCTCCACCCCACCCCTCAGCTGTCCCTGGCAGGTGAATGTGTATTCTTTCGACGTTTCAAAATCGAACCCCAATATACTCTTTGCCGGAACCGAAACGGGCTTTATGAATAAAAGTACCGATAACGGCGAAACCTGGCAATTACTGGATCTCGATTACTATTTCGGGGGAGGAATTACCGCTGTTGCCATCGATCCATCGAACTCCGAAATTGTTTTTGCCTCCGCCGGAAATCAAATTCACAAAACCACCGATGGCGGCCAAACCTGGTCGCCCATGCTCAGCTCCAACCCTTTTCATGCCGACAGGCTCGTCATCGACCCCCAGAATCCCCAGAAAATAATTGCTGCTGCCAGCAACGGGGTTCAAATTTCGAATGACGGCGGAAATACCTGGCAAAGAAACTGGACCACCGAAACCTACGATGTGGAGATGCAGCCGGGCAATAGCTTTCGCATTTTTGCACTCACCCGCTCAGGCAACAATTTCGCTGTGGCTTACTCCACCGATGGCGGCCAAACTTTTTCCTTAGACACCGATTTTCCTGCAGAAATGACCCAATCGAGCGGCGGACTCTTAGCCACAACCCCGCAAAATCCCGATTTACTCTTGGCGGTATTGCTCAGCTCCAACAATACGCCTTACCTCCTCAGCTTCGATATGAACTCCGTCACCTGGAGCCTTTTGGCCTCAGGAAACACCAGTCAGCTGCCCATGAACAACGGTCAGGGCTATTTTGACCTGATTCTCGAGATATCGCCAACCAACGAAAACATTATTTTTGCGGGAACTACCACCCTTTTTAAATCAACCAACAGCGGCGGCCAATTCCATGCCATTGGCGGATATACCGGAAATTTCTCCATTCACCCCGACATTCAGGATATGAAAATTCTCGACAACGGAAATACCTGGGTGGCCACCGATGGGGGAATGAGTTTCTCCACCGATTATTTCTCCAGCACTGCCAATTACTTTAGCCGCAACGAGTTATTAGTTGGAAGCGATATGTGGGGTTTCGATCAGGGCTGGAACGAAGATATTGTTGTGGGCGGAAGATATCACAACGGAAACACCGCCATTGCCGATTTCTACAATGGAAAAGCCCTGAGAATGGGCGGTGCCGAATCTCCAACCGGCTGGATGATTCAGGGGAAACCACGCCATGCAGCTTTTAACGATTTGGGGAATGGCTGGATTTTGCCATCAACAGCCGAAGGTGAACCCGAAGGGCGTTTCATTTTCAGCAAATACCCCAACATGGACGAGTATGGCGGACGACGGGGCAATATGGTCTTCCATCCCAACTATTACGGCACTATTTTTCTGGGCGAAGGCGATGCCGTTTGGCAAAGTACCGATATGGGTGTGACCTGGCAAATGCTCCACGATTTCAACGGACGCGTAATGCAGATTCAGATTAGCCAGACAAATCACAACATTATGTATGCCGATGTGGCCACCAAAGGTTTCAATAGAAGCATGGATGGCGGACTTACCTGGGAGCTGAAACCAACGCTCACTTCGGGTGAATACGGAACAAACTATTGGAAAGGCAAAACCCATTTCGTGATTTCCCCCACCAACGAAAACCACATCTATGCCTGCCTGAGCAACGGTACCTGGAGCAGCGATATTGGAGAAGTTTTTAAATCGGAAGATGGTGGCGACACCTGGACCGATTTCACAGGCTCTGTTTCAGCCTATACTAAAAATCTGGTCATTCAACCCGATGAAAACGGCAACGACATTCTCTATCTTTTCACCAATGCCGGACCCAATCACGAAGCATCTGTTTTTGTTCGTGATGCTGAAATGACCGATTGGGAAAGCTTCAGCAGTGGTTATCCCGCAGGATTTTCGGCGAATATGGCTTTGCCTTTTTACCGCGATTCGGAAATCAGGGTTGCCGGAAATGCCGGAGTTTGGGAAGCTCCACTGATGGCAGAAAACTTCCAGCCCGTTATCAATCCCTGGGTGGAGAAATCGTTCTACAACTGCATGTTCGACACGCTTTGGTTCGACGACCATTCAATCATCAATCACGAAGGTGTGACCTGGAGCTGGCAAATAACCCCAAGTCCAGTGTATATCAACAACCCCAATATCCGCAATCCGAAAGTGGTTTTGGGAAATCCCGGCGACTATTCCGTGCGCATGACAGTGAACAAAAATGGGGAGGAATACAGCAAAGAAATCACCAATATGGTGAGCACCACCACTTGTCCGTCCATTTACGATTGCAACAATCCCGCCGAGGTTCCCAAAGAAACCTGGAGTCTGATTTACGTGGACAGCGAAGAAGTGAATTATCCGGGCTATGCTACCATGTCGTTCGATGGTGATCCGGAAACCATTTGGCATACCCGCTGGAGTACAGGAAACGATACTTATCCCCATGAAATACAGATAGATATGGGGGAAAAATATTTGGTATCGGAGTTTACCGTGCTTAACAGGCAGGATGGTGAAAACGGGCGCATTAAGGATTACGAGCTTTATATCAGCGACAATCTCGAAAACTGGGGACTTCCGGTATCGGTTGGAACCTGGGAAAATACAGCGGCTCCCCAAACCATTGAGCTGGCACAACCCAAAGAAGGTCAGCATTTCAGGCTCATTGCCCTGAGCGAAGTAAATGGAAATGACTGGGCTTCGGCTGCCGAGTTTTCGGTGGTCGGCTGCATCGATGTAACTGGCATGAAACCCGTTGACTCGTTTACCATGCCAACGGCCTATCCCATTCCAACCACAGGAAACTTGTATATTCCATTACCAAATGGTGAGCATTTTCGCTATGAAATTATTTCGGACATGGGTCGCCCCGTGGAGACTGGAAACCTAAACTCCACCAACGGAAGAGCAGAAATTGATTTGACCAATCAGCCTGCCGGACATTATTTGGCAAAACTTATTTCGGAAACAGAAAATATTTATCTTTATCACATTATTAAAATATAAAACTCAATGAGATGATTTGGTCTCCACACCAAAAAGCTGCAGTTAAACTGGTGGTTTTGATTCTGTTTTCTTTGGTTTCGGCTATTGTTAACGGGCAGAAATACGAAGTAAATGTGGGCCTAAAAACCATGGATGGAATTACGGCTAATCTAATGCTTCAAGAGAAAAATGAAGTCAGAAGCGGGTTTGGAGCTGTTTACTATTTCCCAATTTCCAGTACCGTTCTTTATAGTGATGGTTTCATGGGTATCTTGGGCTTCATCTATTTGCCCCATTGGACCATTCAAAATGGCGTGGGTATCAATTATTTCAGGCGTTGGGAATCGCCCTGGCGCTGGAATAAATGCAGGCAATTTTCTATAGAATATCAGTTTTTAAAATCCGGAAATTATATCGATGATTATGGGTCTTATTCTGGCAATAGTGATTTAGACTATGCCGAATTCACCCAAATGTATCACAATATTGCTTTGGCGTATGGCTTTCATACGGTGTTGGATCACCGCAAAACAACAGAATTTTTTATAGAATTTGGGACAAAGATCATGTTTATTGAAAGAAAATATACCATCGAAGGAACTTTTAGGGAACAAACACCTTCGGACAAAGTTGAATTTTTCCCTTCTTTTTCACCATTTGTGCATGTAGGATTGACCATGAGACTCTTCAAATCAAAAGGCTGATAAACTGGTTTTTGAAGGTACCTTTTACATGAGCGCTTTCATAGTAGAATTTTAGAAAGAAGTCGTTGTGGAGATTAGGAAATTATTATCTTTATCACAATATTAAAATATAAATCTCCATTTCTATGATTCATGACCATCTTCGGCAAACCGCAATTCAATTCGCAGCGTTATTTCTTGGTTTTCTGCTTTCAACCTCGCTGTGGGCTCAGAAATTGGATGTTGTTATTGGCATAAAAACCATGCACGGCATTACTGTAGATTTTCTGCTTGAACCCAAAAAAGATGTCAGGAGCGGGTTTGGATTGGTTTATTATTTCCCCATTATCGACGAAGTGGACTATGATAACGGGGGATTTGGAATTACATGGCTTGCACACTGGGCCAACCAAAATGGTGTGGGAATCAACTATTTCCGACGCTGGGATTCTCCCCGACGGTGGAATAAAATAAGACAATGGACCTTTGAATATCAATATTTACAAACCGGAAATTATATCGACGACCCAGGTCATTTTGCCGGTACATCAGAGGGAAGCTATGCAGAATTCTCAGAAAAACAGCACAATCTCGCCGTGATGTATGGGGTTCATACGCCGTTGAATAAAAGTAAATCACTGGAATTTTTTGTGGAGTTTGGAGCTAAACTAATGTTTGTGCAGCGACAATACACCATTGAAGGGCGATTTAGCGAAAATCATCCATCGGATAGATTAAAAAACTATTTCACGGGCTTGCCTATTGCACGAATTGGATTTTCGGTGCGGATTTTTTAATTTATAATGATTTTTAAGCCCGCCCTTCCCATTCTCATGATGAGAATATGATGGCTCTCATTAAAAAGCCTCAGCGAAATTAATGTAGAATCCATGAACGCCTTTTGGGCCAAAGCCAAAATCTACTCTCACATTGGTTTGGTGCTGTGTATCGACCATAATTCTCACGCCCCCGCCATAGCTAAACCAAAAATTATCGATGGTCATTTGCTTGTACGACGGCGCTACACGACCTGTGCCAACCCAGGCTGTGATACCGAAAATATTCCAAATGGGCATTCTGTATTCCAATTGGGCATCGACCAAAACATTATCGCGCAAAGACCCTTTATAATATCCCCGCATCTTGTTTTCTCCGCCGAGCATGGCCATTTCGTAAAAGGGAACATCGTGATTGTGAAACGATGTAGTAGCCTGAATAGCAACGATATGCTTATACCAGGGATTGAAGAATTTACGTGCATCAACCTCCAGTGTTGTATAATTATAGGTGCTTCCAAGGGCTTTGGTATACCAATAGGCGGTAGCAAAAAGATAGGCTCCCTTGGTGGAATTATAGCGGTTGTCGCGGTTGTCCCAGCCCCCCGATAAACCAACTCCCATGTGGATTCCACCATCTATTCCCAGCACTTGTTCCTTAGCCAGGAAGCTGGATGTGTCGGTTTCAATTTTGAAATAATTGGCATAATCTATGGCTCCCCCCAAATAAAAATCCTTATAAACTTTGTACAGTCCCACGGCATTAAACTTAAATCTGTCGGTGGTAATGCTTTCTTTACTGTCGAAATCGACCGAATTTCCGATGCCGTAAATATATTCGGGGTTCTTTTTGAAATTCACAAAACTGAGCAGCACAAACTTGTTATTTTTAAAAACCAGCTCCGATGTAACAGAAGCATTGATTCTCCCTTTGCTCGACATGGTAAATACCTCGGTCAACTTGCTGGGCTGGGTTATGCTGTCGTTTTTGTAGAGTTTCACCACATTGTACTTGGCCAGACCAAACACATTTCCCGCTTCGGACGAATAAGTATATAAGGGGATGGGAATGATTTTGAATAGTTTCTCTGCTTTTTTATTGAACTCTGTAAACTCCGATATCAGATGTTTCTTTTCCGCCGAATCGATGATGGTTTTCCTATGAACATCTGTAGCTGAAAAGGATTCGTTTAGTGTTGCAAATGCTTCAATATAGGAATCGTGTAAATCCTGAGCTTCAGCATTTTGATTCATATTAAATGCAAAAAAAATAACGAATAAAACTCCCAAAAAAATATTTGCATTTCTCATAATAACTCAAATCTTCAAAACGCTAAAAAATACCTAAACCCGCCATTAATTCATTCTTTCGAGTAATACAATCCCCGCATCGGTTTTTACTTTCACCTTGCCCTGAGCTACTTTGTACGATTTGCCAGAGTAAGCATCAAAAATCTCCAACCCATCGGCAAAGTATTCAGCAACAGTTATTTCTGTTTCACCTTTTGGCAAATCGAGCGCAACGATTACACGGTCTTCCACGTTGTTTTTTTGATAGGTGCGGCCAAAAACATAGGGTTTGGCACTGACCATTTCATGAGCTCCTGCTCCGATTGAAAGGTGATTCTGCCTGAACTGGCCTAATTTCTGCCAATGCAGCAATAAATCCTGATGCGTCGGGTCGTTCCATGGCATGAAGCCCCGCAGATTGGCATCGCCTTGTGCTCCTTCAACTGTGAGCGGACGCGCTATCTCGTCACCATAGTATATCTGAGCTTGTCCGGGAGCCAGCAACAGTTTGGTGGCCGACTCGAAAGTTCTTTTGCGGGCAGTATCGAAAGGCCAACCATCGTCGTGAGAGCTGATGTAGTTCATGAAGGTTACACCCTGTAGCTCGCCTTCGTTGAGTATTTGCGAATAGGAAGAGAAGATTTCTTCGTAGCTTTTATGAGCATCGCCTTTGAAGCCAAAATTGATTTGACTGTCGAATCCAGCCGCAAAATAATCCACTTTTTTATCTCCAAAATCGAAGAGACGGCCATTTAGCGCACCGAAATTATAGGTCTCGGCCACCATAAAGAAATCCTGATTTTGCTGAATGGGCTCCGGATTTTTAGCTTTCCATTCATCGAAAGCTATTTGAGCTTCTTTAGCCAAATCCGCCCAAACATCGGCTTCGGTATGTTTCACGGTATCCACTCTAAAGCCATCGATTCCAAACTTTCTGATATAGTCGGTAATCCATTTTATAATGTAATATCTTGGGGTTCTGGGATATCCGGTGCGGGCAAAAAATGCATCGAGCTCGGATAACTCCTTGTCTAAGCGATTTTCACTTGCCCACTTGTCAAGCAGACTTTGGGGCAGTTCAACAGATTGTGTTTGTTCGGTGCGTACATCCGGAAGATTTTTTACCAAAGTGCAAAACACCGTGCTATTGTAGTTTTGATAATTACATTGTGGTTCGGTGCGCACCCAATCTGCAGGCCAAACAGGATCAGTATCGGTAACAGGTCCGGTATGATTGATAATCACGTCGAGTAAAATACGGATGCCATGAGCATGAGCCACACGCATAAGCTCCGGCAGGTCGGCCTCGTTGCCAAAATTCGGCTCCATGGAGCTCCAGTCTCTAATCCAGTAACCATGAAAAGCGTATGTTTCGCCCTGACCTTCGTTCACAGAGCCGTGAATTTGCTCGTTGACCGGCGAAAACCAAATGGCATCGACGCCAAGCTTATTAAAATAGCCTTCTTCAATTTTTTTGGTGATGCCTTTGATATCGCCCCCCATGAATCTTCTTGTTTCATGAGTTTGGTTTATTCGGTTGAAATTCACATCGTTGGTGGGGTCGCCATTATAAAACCGATCGGTGAGCATAAAATAAACCGTGGCATTTTTCCAATCGAAAGGAGTTGTTTCTTTTTTCTCATCGGGCGAGAAAAAACCAGTTATCACACTGAAAATGAAGAAAATATTAAATATAAACATGGTTTTGTAAATTGGGGTTAGTGAGGCAAAAATAAAAGAATATTCCTGATTAAACCATTCATCTTAAATCAGTCATTGAAAATAATGCTTTGAAACCAGAGTTTTCCCCGCTAGTGCGGATGCCTGCGACAGTCAGGGAAATGCTTTCCAATCCCAGTTGCAGCATTTTTGCCGATATAGAATTGAAGAGGTTTCAGGAGGGAAGCGAACTTAAAGCTCATTTCAATTCATAATCGGTATTAATGTTATATATCTCAAAACCCATTTACAAAATTCTTATATTTGATTAAATTTTATCGCGGAAACGGTTTGGCAGCTAAAATG
>DYSN01000277.1 GCA_020718205.1 Draconibacterium orientale | reverse complement strand
CAGTAAGTCCAAGTAACGCAAAGGATTTCTTCAACGATTTCATACCTACCTCCTTTAATTAAATGGTTAAAAATTGGTAAAACCCTATCGAATATTGATAAGATTGTCAACTGTTAACCTTGAGCCGTTAACCAGTTGCTTTGTTGACGGTGATATTATATTTTTTTAACTGTTTCCACAGTGTTACTCGTGAGATATTCAGGATTCTGGCTGCCTTCGATTTATTGCCCTTGCTTTGATGAAGCGCGGCCAATAATTGTTGACGCCGGTCGGCGAATGATTGGCCGGAATGCTGAGTCATATTTAAATTCGTTAAATTTCTGAACATGGCGGGGAGGTGAGCCGGGGTTATTTCACCTCCAGGGCAGATAACAAAGCTGTAATCGATTACATTGATAAGCTCCCGGACATTGCCTGGCCAGTGATAGGAAAACAACAGATCAAGTGCATCAGTGCTTAACGCATTAATTTCTTTATTATTTTTCAGTCGTCCGCGCTCAAGGAAGGTTTGGATTAACTGGGGGAGATCCTCCATTCTTTGCCGCAAGGGAGGGATAATGACAGGAATGGCATTGATCCGGTAATAAAAATCGTTGCGAAATTTCCCCTCTTCCATCAGTTGATTCAGGTCTTGATTGGTGGTCGAGATGAGGCGCACATCAATGGGAACAGGTTGATGGTCGCCGACTCTTTCGATCTCGTGTTCCTGGAGGACCCGTAATAATTTGGTCTGGGTTGAAATCGGCAGGTCTCCGATCTCATCAAGAAGAATCGTCCCCTGATCAGCTGCCTCAAAACGACCAATTCTGGTTTTATCCGCACCGGCAAAGGCGCCTTTGGCGTGGCCAAAAAGTTCGCTTTCCAGAAGATTTTCATTTAAAGCCGCACAGTTGACTTTGATGAAAGATGAATTCTTTCTATCGCTTAACAGGTGGATGGCGCTGGCGGCAAGCTCTTTGCCGGTGCCGCTTTCACCGTAAAAGATAACAGGAGCGGTTGATTTCGCGGCGCTGTTAATCAGCTCATGGAGCTGGCGCATGGCCGGGCTGTTACCGATAAGTCCGTGAAATCCATCTTTTTGCTTGAGATGCCTTCGAAGGTTGGTGATAATTTTTTCCTTTGCCATGATGGAGCTCAGATCAGTCAAGGTCTCAACCCCGGCAGTTATCTGTCCCTCGGCGTTGGTAAGGACGGTGGCGTTTTTCAGGATGTCAATCTTTGTGCCATCTTTACGGCGAAAAAAACAGTGGAGGTTATGGAGATCGCCATTGAGAAACAGGGCGCAGGATTTTATCGGCCCTGTTGATTTTAGAGCATGACACGTTTCGCAATCCAGGATGTCACACGATTGACCAACCATCTCATTTTTTTCGTAACCCAGCATTTTTTCCAGGGCACTGTTCACATAGAGAATTCGACCGGTCGGATCAACCAGCATCAGGCCATCCTGCATGTTTTCAATAATGTCTTGCCAGTTATCGTAAAAATAGTCTTGAACCGCTTTGTTCTGGGGCATAGGGGTTTTCCGGGAAAAAGATGGTATTCAATTTCAGGTAATTTTCTATGGGGGAGAATAGCCGCGCCTGTAATGAAACAAATTCAGACAGATTGATTCAAATAAATTATTGTTTTATGTTAGCAGAGTTTATTAAAGGTGTTAAGTGTAATGTTAACAATTTTTGGCATTAGCCCCATTGTGTCTGGGATAATTTTTAATTTCCACCAAATCATGCGAAGAGAAAGCCAATGAAAAACTTGAATCGATCAGTCTTGTTCAGTATAATATTGAAAAATTTTGTTTTTTTGTATGGTTGAGTTGTTTTTTTGAAAAACATTGCTCGTTGA
>DYSN01000125.1 GCA_020718205.1 Draconibacterium orientale | reverse complement strand
TTATTTTAACCACATAGGCACAAAGGGCACATAGTCTTTATTTTGACCACATAGGCACATAGTTCACATAGTCTTTATTTTAACCACATAGGTACATAGGACACATGGTCTTTATTTTAACCACATAGGCACATAGGGCACATAGTTTTTTTTTTGTTTTCTTTGGTTCCACGTGATTTTTGGTTTTTATTTCATTCATTTTAAATCACATAGGCGTATTGGGCGCATCATTATCGCAAGTGATATTTTATTGTTTGTTCATCTAAACTTTTATAATAAGCTGGATGAATAATTGTTTCAAGTATCAATAAATCAGTGTCATATTAATTTTCAATAAATTTTTTCAAGGGGGGTATTTATTTAGAAATAATTGTACTTTTGAGAAGTTTATTCCTTAAAAAGTTATTGTTATGAAATTGATTTTACCAGATGTGTCAGAATTTTCAGGTTTTTCGGCATTTTTCCACAAAAAAGGGTTGGTGGTTTTGGGTCTGCTTCTGTTAGGCCAAATACTGAATGCTCAGGTTATTTACTCAGATATCAGACCCAACAAAGAAATCATAGAGGAGCAAAAGATACCTTTTGATATTAATAATGATGGTGTAACTGATTGTGAATTGTATTATAACTATTACACCGGATACCAGGACAGGTATTTTCTTTTCCAAATATACACTCATCATAATACCGCTGTTGCAGTTCAGAACGATAGTGTTGTGGCGTTTGATGAGAATGAACTGATAGAACCCAATATGGAGTGGAATGATACAACCGTATTAAATATTCAATTGATTGATATAGAGTATCTTCCTAAAGGTAGCTGGAGCAATGTCCATACTGGATATTTAGGGCTCCGCTTACAGATTGATAATCAGTATTATTACGCCTGGCTTCGCTTATATTTTGTTGATAATAGTCAATTATTCGCCATTGATTGCGCCTATAATTCTATTCCCAACGAGCCAATTGTTGCAGGCGATGGTATTCCAAAAGGAGCCACCTCTGTGGTTTTAACTGATGTGGGAAATTATTTTAGCGGGCGAGATTTTAAGGTGCTCTTTAACAGTGCTATCAATCAGGCGGAAATTAGTGAATATAGGATTATCATTTCAAAGGCACAAGATACTTCTGTTTATAATCTTCAGGTAATGAATCAGGTTCCCGCTGAAAGGTTTATTACTGCCGCCCCAGCAGATTCATCTTTTCTAAATTCAGAAACCCTATTTAATTTGTACCTCGATAAAGATGGCGATTCTATTGAAAGATTTGTCCCATACAGGGCATGCATACTTAATGTAAGTTCCTCCGGCATTACTACAGAAAACACTATTTCTGAACCATCTGATTCAATCATTCTTCAGGCATTTGTAAATACTACCCATCGACCCATTGCTACATTAACCGATACTACCAATACTGCTGCCGATATCAGACTAACGATTGAGCCATATCTAAATGATTTTACAAAAGAGTTCAGGGCACTTGTAATGCCAATTGAAGATACAGCAGTATTATCTGTCACCGATGCTCTTCTTTTGCCATCGGCAAACTCTGTAAGAATTCCCTATTCAGACACTACTCAAGTTACACAGATTAACATGAATCAGTTAGATATCAATGGGAATCAGATTGTGCCAAACCACGTTTATTTTATTAAAATCCTATCGGTTCCCGATAGCATTAGCGCTATACAAGGGAAATTTTCGAAGGTTTCTAACCGAATCGTTTTGGGCAAAGAGGGAATGGCAATTGTTGGTGATACCAGTTCCTTCAATATGAATGTATTTGAATGCGATTTTGCATTCTCAGAATTCAATTATTGGACAGGCAGTAATTTAGTACAATCCAGTGGAATGCAGGATGTTGATTTGAACCGCGATGGAATAGATGATTTTTATTTCTATGGAAGTAATTGGGGATCAAATATTGGGTCTTCTTTTATATTATCACTCATTCCCTACAGAAACAATAAAGTTCTTCTATGCGACCATGCCGAACATTCCAATTGGATAGATGAGCTGGATTACGGAGTTCTTTACGGTGATTTGTACAGATGGTCGAACGATGAGTCATTTTTAAAATATCTCCATAGTGCAACAAATATTGATAATAATGTTAACATTGGACATTATACAGGACCCTATGCAAGGGTTTATTATGTCGCATTTAGACTCGAAGACTCCGAACTTCCGCAGTATGCATGGCTAAAAATTCAGGGAACCAGATTTTTACAATACGGTTTTCAGGACATACGCGACGATGTGAATGCCGTTGATGCTTCTGGTTTTGTCAGACTTTTCCCCAACCCCGCTTCTGATTATATTACCATTGAACAACCCATGAAATACTCTAAAAATCTACAGATAAATATTCTGAACTCATTGGGGCAGACCATACAACAATTGGAATCTGGCAGCCCCCAAACAACCATCTCTGTCAAAGGCTTCCCCTCGGGAATATACCTTGTCACTATTCGGGATAATGGGAAAATTGTTGAAACAAAAAAACTGGTTATTGAATAACGCAAAACATTGAAATTATGCAAACAAAAACAATATCGACTCAAAAAGGATTTCAATTACAAAGCACCTTGCTAATATTATTCCTTATTTTAAGCTCCGTTTTAATGGCGCAGGTTCAATATACCGACCGAGTTCCTAATGAAGAGTTTTGGGCAAGTAACAGAATGGCCATTGATATAAATAATGACAATGTTCATGATTTTATCCTGTCTTTCAGATTCAAAACCGCTCATAGCTTAAGTGATTATTCAGGGCAGTTAATGATTCAGTCGCTAAACGGCAATCAGGTGGCTGTTGAAAACGATAGCGCTGCAGCCTTTGCCGATAATTCTGAAATCCATGCGGTATTGAATTGGTCAGGCGATAGTGTGGTCAAAATTCAATATGTTTCAACCGAAAGTAATGTGGATATTGGTAACTGGTTGGGGATAAAAACCGGGTATCTGGGCGTAAGAATAAAATCTGACAACGATTATCATTACGGTTGGATAAGACTCTATAGAAATTCCATGATATCTACATTTCTACTCGATTATGCTCTGGAGCAAAGTGTTGGGGTTTCTATTATGGCAGGCCATGGCATCCCAAATTTGGCCACATCGCTTTCTGCTCAATCAATTGCAAATAACGGTTTGCCATCGGATATAAACATTACAGCGACCCGCGCCATAGCCGACTCAATTTTTTACGAATACCGCATGATTATTGCAAAAGCCGATGATAGTTCAGCAAGTAGTCTGACTGAAATGCTGTCGGTAGCAGATAGTTGTTATCGGCAAGTGACTGTTGACGCTCTCACGAATGAGGAATTGTTTAGTATTCAGCTGGATACTTCTGTATTGGATAAAGATGGAGAGAAATTGGTATCAAATATCAACTATGTGGCTCATCTGTTAAATATGGGAAAAAATGCTGCTAACCATGTTTTATCGGTTCCTTCAAAACCTTTTAACATAGGTAAAAAGCTTGAAAGAGCAAGAAATGTATCAGCAATTGATGTGGATGATAATCAGCAGATTTCCGATGTTTTAGTGAAGTTTAATGTGGATACCATCATTGGGAATTCCTACACTTACCGGATTTATTATGGGCTACCTAAGGATATGGATGAATTTACAGTTACTTCGGCTTTGGCACTGGATCAGAATCATTATACATCATTACTAACCGATAACCTTAACCCATCTGGTTTTCTGATTTCAGGCCAAAAAGATATCATGGGAAATGATTTTGTGCCTGGTAGTTTATATAAGGTCAGGGTTTTGAATTTCGCATCGGAGAATTCCGAAATGTTAAGTGTTCTTTCAGAAACATCGAGAGCATTCTTTATTTCAGAATCAGAAACTTTTACTGCGGGTCAAAAAGAAGGAAACTTTGTATCGTATTACGAGTGGGATCAGGTTTTTTCTGAGAGGAATTATTGGACTTCAAATTCAAATGATTACTATTACCCATTAGATGTGAACAGAGACGGGGAAAGTGACTTTTTTGCGGTAGGCGCAAGAAAATATTTAATGAGCATTATCCCGATTCATGAGAATGAAGTAATGATTCATGCTGATTATATTCAGGAAAAATGGCTGGATGTTCTTGCGGAAGGCGAAAAAATCTCTGACGATAATGTCTGGACTTCAGGCAAAGCAATTCTGCTCTTTTATTCATTAAGTTTCAGGGATATTACGCATTCCGGATTGATTCCAACTGATTACGATAACACTGATTTTTATATTGCTTTGCGGATAAAAAAATCTGATTCGTGGCAATATGCCTGGCTGAGATTACAGGGTGAAGGTACTTTTTTGTATTATGTTGAAAACGGTATATATGATCAAATGACAGGTAATCAGGAAATTAATGCCAATAAAACACGACTGTCAATAAGTCCCAACCCCGCCTCCGACAATATTCAGATTACTTCGGGCGATTTGAATTTTTCTAATACTAAAGTGCTGGTTTATAATGTTCTCGGTCAGCAAATAGATCATTTTAGCCTGGTTTCTGATTCCTATACTTACCCCGTGAACAATCTTGAAAAAGGCATGTATTACCTCGTTCTTGTTCAGGATGGTAGCAGAACTGAATCGCATAAATTTCTGGTAGAATAGCTTGAACTTTTTTGCCTTTCTGAGCTTGATTTCTGTTTCCCGGCGGTTCAAAAAAGTATTAAATAATCCACTATACTGGAGAAATTAGTATTAAATTATCCGATAGAAGTATTATGTTTCTTTAGCTGAATTTTATAATACTCAGTTAATCAATTATTTAAAATGAAAACTTTGTAAAATTCTTAAAGTGTAACTTTCTTCAGAAAAAGAAAGGTTTTCGCTCCGCTTTCGAGTTCAAATGGAATACACTAAAATCGCATAAGGTCACTCAGGCTTTCGTTAATCTTTACCCCGATGCGCAAACTAAGGTTATTACCCCCATGAATATGTTGGAATTTATCAACTATTGATAAACACAGTTCCCATTTTTATAAGCTTTTCCATATCTTTGAGGCTTGAACCGAAAAAAAGCATCATGCACCTTAAGCAACTCAAATTCACCAATTTTAAAAACTATGAGGAGGGAGAAATGGAATTTTCACCCAAAATCAACTGCTTTATTGGGAATAACGGAGTGGGAAAAACAAATATCCTCGATGCCATCTATTACCTCAGTTTTTGCAAAAGCTATTTCACTTCGGTCGATGCACAGAACATCCGTCACCATCAGGATTTTTTCTCCATCCATGGATTTTATCAGCAGGCGGGGGGCTCCAACGAGAAGGTTCAGTGCATTCTGAAACCCAATAAAAAAAAGTATTTCAAGCTCAACGACAAGGAGTACGAGCGCCTGAGCGACCATATCGGGCTCATTCCGCTGGTAATGATTTCTCCCTACGACCGCGACCTTATCAATAACCACAGCGATGTGCGCCGGAAATATCTCGATGGTGTTATTTCGCAGTTTAACGCGCTGTATCTGAGCAATCTGATGAACTATAACCGTGTTCTCGTTCAACGAAATGCTTTGCTCAAAACCTTTTGGGAAAACCGCTATTTCGATGCCGATTTGCTGGAGATGTGGGACAATAAACTCGTGGATTTGGGGCAGCAAATTTATGAGGTGAGAGCCGAATTTATTAAAGATTTTCTCCCCATTTTTCAGCGATATTTCGAAGTCATCAGTGAGGGGAAGGAGCAAGTGGGACTCGATTATATTTCGCAGCTCGCCGAGTCACCGTTTCAGCAATTGCTGAAGGAGAGTCTGCCCAAAGACCAATCCTCTCGTTTCACCAATTCGGGCATCCACAAAGACGATCTGGAGTTTCTTTTGGGGGGCTATCCACTGAAAAAGTATGGCTCTCAGGGACAGCAAAAATCGTTTGTCATTGCCATAAAACTGGCTCAGTTTGAATATATGCGGCTCATTAAAAATCAAAAACCCATTTTGCTTCTCGACGATATTTTCGACAAACTCGACGAACGGCGGGTGCATCAAATTGTGAAGTTGGTGAACGAAGACGAGTTTGGACAAGTCTTTATCACCGATACCCAACAGGAGCGCATTGAGCAGATTTTTGAAAACCATCAAATCGACCATCGCATATTTCGCATTGAAAATCAACAAATTTCACTACTAAACCCATAGCGCTATGTTTTCCGGA
This sequence comes from Draconibacterium orientale, assembly GCA_020718205.1. Taxonomy (GTDB): domain Bacteria; phylum Bacteroidota; class Bacteroidia; order Bacteroidales; family UBA12170; genus UBA12170. The sequence continues at coordinate 4,286 of DYSN01000125.1, read as the reverse complement.
CAAAAAGAAATAAAATTAGGCGATGCTATCAAGGAGTTTCTCAAGGAAATGCATATTGATGAAAAAGTAGACGAAGTTCGCGCTTTGGAAGCATGGGAGCGTGTGATGGGCGAACACATCAACAACCGCATCATAAGCAAACGAATTTCCAAATCCATTCTCTATATCCACCTCGATTCGGCAGCACTGCGCTACGAGCTAACCTTTCGTCGCGAAGAGCTGAAAAATGCCATCAATAAAACCGTGGGAAAACCTGTGGTAAAGGATATTGTGTTCACATAGTGGTCGGCAGCTTACAAACCAGAAACATGATAAAATAAAAAAAGCGAAGCCCGCAGACTTCGCTTTTCGATTTATTTTGGGTAGAACTATTTCACCACAATTTTTCTAACTTTACCATAATCGTCGGTTCCGAACCGTACAATGTAAACGCCTTTGGGTGCGTATGACATGTCGATATCGTAGGTGTAATTTCCATTGGCTTTTACAACTCTGTTATGAATAACACATTGTCCCATAGCATTGTGTACATCAATACGCAGGGGTTTTTCATATTCTTCGGTAACGAGCAAAGCTCTAAAATGATTGTTGCCCATTGAGGTAACACTCATCTCGGCATTTTGAACAGGAGTTGGCTCAATTCCGATAGGAAGAATAACGTTCACCATATAATCTTCGGTTTCGCCACCTTCTAAAATATCTTCGCAAGCATCTTCATCACCAATTGGCAAAATCCAGCTAAGCTTAACACGAAGCAAATGCTCCCCTAAATTAGCTCCGGCAGGAATCACCAAATCGTTGGTAACGGTATAATTTCCCGCACCTTGTCCGGCACCTACTATAAAACCACTCACCACTTCATCGCTGCCAAAAGTGAAATCGTCGTTAAAGTCAATCCAAACCTTAACATACTGATTGCCAAATCCGGTTGACAAGGTGAAATCGTTTGAGCTGTTCACATCCAAATCGGTGGAAAGATTCACGTAATCGCCGTAGCCATTGGCTGAACATTCAGATACGTTGGCTATGGTTCCCAACTGAAATAGCTCAATGGCATGACCACCACCGCAATTAGATGCTGGCAGGCAATTGCTGTTTACAACTACTTGATTAACTGTATCGTTGTTCATGTCAATATCGTTATTCAGCGAAGTGAAGGCTTGCATATTATGAACCCCAAAAACCGACATATCCACAGTTTGAGAGAAGGTAAACTCGTGAGTTTCGCCCATTTGAACAGTTCCGGAAAGGCTTTCTGTTACCTGAGTTCCATCAGCAATATAGGAAACATCGAAATTTGACTGGGGTTGGGTTCCGTAATTTTTAACCTGAACCACCACGCTTTCATCGCTTGTTAAATTCTCGCCCGAAGTAGGAGACACAATGACTTCAATACCCAAATCGTTGGGGCCTAAGAATTTAACTATGGCTGTTGCGGTATCATTGGAAATATCTTCATCCATATCGAGCGAGGTGAATGCTTTGATGGTATAGGACTGACCCATGATGCTCAAATCAGCGGTTTGGGCAAAAGTAAACGACTCATATGCCTGAGAAATCAAAGTTGAAGTGAAGGTTTCAGAAACTACATCTCCACCGTCAATTTGATAACTTACCGTAAAATTGGACTGCTCGGCTTCTCCGCCATTAAAAACAGTAACGGTAATAGCTTCGGCATCGGTTAAAGAACCAGTAACGGGAGAAGTAATTTCGCTCACACCCAGGTCGTTGATATAATTGGGGGCAATTTGAAAAACTCCCACCACATCGGTTCTGGCGCCGGCATTAAAATATTCGGCAATATGCCAGAAAGTTTTGTCGTTGGTGGGATCCACTGTTAAGTGAACATAATCGGCCAAACGGTTCGATGGGTCGTTGGTAGAACTTTGAGCCAAAAGAGTCTCATCAATGGTCATTTGACCGAGAGGGTCGTTGGCATATCTTCCGGTATAGTAGATGGCAATCTTTTCGGTGGAACTCACTGTGGTATAACCCATTCCAATGTTTCCGTTCATGTCCATGGCCATACTTCCCGAGAAAGCATCTTTATTGTTATTGGGAGAAATATAGGTTCCTTCCTGATAAATTTCCCAGGGCTCACCGTCGCCATATTGACGGAGTTCGTACCAGCGAATGCCCGCCAACTCTCCGCTACTTCCATCGGTGTCAACCACAAAATTGAAAAGGGCTGAGTTATAACCCGCAAATCGTCTGTACTGAGCCTGATTCATGATGGTGGCTTGAAGCACGTCGATATTGGGGCCGGCAGGTTGTGGGCGGTTATTGAAAGAACCTCCATCGAAAACAGAGATAAAAGGCGCGGTTGGTATTTGTGTTGCAGCAGAAATAGAACTGTTGGTGGTTGTTTGCCAATCCACATTCACTGTCCATAATTTTAAATGGTCGGTACTTACTCCGCCCCATGCATCATCTTGTAAATAAACCACATAGGCATTTCCTGCAGGAGGTAAATCGCCATTGGTAACGTTGAAAAACTGGGGGCTGTAAAATCCGCTGGTAGCTATGCCGGTAAGTGGAAGAGCCACAAACTGCGATGTATTTCCCAAAAGCATTACTTCGCGTTCCATAACGAATACCTTGTTCGATGCTCCAATATTTGCAGTAACATAATATCCATCGGACCAAATAGAGAATTTAGGATAATCGGGGAAAGAACCTGTGGTGAAGCCTGTTGTATAAACAAACCAGTCGTCATTTACAGGGTCGGGTCCCTGACAAATAGCCACATTTAATCCATTGGGGCTGCTGTCGAATTCGGTTATAATGAATCTGTCGGCTTCCACATCATAAAGAACAATAGGGTCGCCCATATTGTTTCCAGGAAATAGAGTGGATAAGTTGGCTGCGGGGGTTAATGGGTTTCCCGATTTGTCGAAAATCCTAAAGCCAGTGTTCCATGCGCCCACAAAGTGATTGGGCCCGGCGGCACCAGTGGGATCGGAAGGTGTATAGGGCGAAACATTGGCATTGAAAACTAATAAAGCTTCCTTTCCGGCTTTATTTGCTGCCTTTTTCTGATTTTCAACCAATGGGTCAATATCAAATTGAACCCCTTTTCCTGGAATAATGTTGTTCAGTCCTCTTTGCTTGGGATGTCCGGGTCGGGCTGGTTCGTTGGGATCGACTACTTTTAAAGTTCCTGCTGCTATTTGTTTTGCAATGCCGGGAACTAAAATGGGTTTAGGCATAAAGCCTGTCTCGCTGGCCTTTACAGGGCCATTATCCTGAGCCATTGCAGTAAAACCAAACAGCGCAAGAAACATGAAAATTGTTGAAATATATCTCATTATAATAAAGGTTAATTAAGGGGAGCAATTTACTAAACTATTCTATATAAGGCGAAAATCAAAATCAGAGTTAAAATAAACTCATTTCTGGGCTTGGCATGCTGATCGGATTTTTTAGATTTTGAGAAATTTTAAAACATTGAAAATGAGAATAATAAATCTATTTTCTAAAGGAATTATAACTTTGTTCAAACGACGGGTGGTAAAAATCCATCGGAATTTTAGATTATATTTAACAGTTTCAGGACAACAATTCACCAAAACCAACTTCTAATTAATTTCCGAACAAAAAAGAAGCCTTTAGCATGACACCAAAGGCTCCGATGGTTTCTAAAAAGAGAGTTTATATCTAATACAAACGATATTTAGTCCGTTAAATGAATTATATAATGCCGATGCAATAGCTGTTTAGTCCAATTCATATTGGACTTCCGAACAAGTTCGGAACACAGTCTTACAGATATGCTTTCGGTATTATTCTTTAATCATTTTAATTTGTGTCGAATTGTTTTTGGTTTTTAAAACCGCGTAGTATAATCCGGCGGGCAGTTCTGAGTTTTCCAAAGTCACTTAATGATTTCCGGCTTGTGTGAACTCGTTAACCAAAGTGCTGATTTCTCTCCCCATGATGTCATAGATTTTAAGGATCACCAAATCAGATTCTTCCACAGAATAGTTGATGGTGGTGGATTGAGAAAATGGGTTTGGATTGTTTTGTTGTAGCGACACTAAAGCTGCTGATTCTGCGGGATTTGAGATGACAGTCACCACGCTTGCAATAGGTTGACGATAGAGTCCGCAAGTGGTTTGGCTATAGGTTAGGGTGGCCGGTAAAAGTGCCGAAGCAAGAAGTAAATTTTTATTCATAGTTGTAATTTTTTATGGATTAGTAAATATTTTATTTCATTGAAATTTGTTTAGAAAAACTACATCGTGCTAAATATTAAAACCATACGAGGGATGTCGTATTTGGGGGGG
>DYSN01000276.1 GCA_020718205.1 Draconibacterium orientale | reverse complement strand
ATAGATTGCGGGAATAAGAATAGACATACCACGGCCTTACTTTCAATTTAGCAGATTCTGTATCAAACGAAATTATCAAGTGACAAATGGTGGCAAGGACTTCGTAAGAGATCTAAAGAATCCCTGTCTCATCGCCGGTTACAATGATACCACCAGGGAGTAGAATTATACCACTAAATTGTATAATGATTCAACGATCTCTTCAGGGATGATCATTTTATTTAGCGGAAAAAGCGATTATTTCACTCAATCTCCGCAATCTACCATGAAGTTGGATTTTTGTGCAATATAATGCTACCTAAATTCCTGAATTGAAAATTATAGACTCGATCAGCGTTGATTTACACCAAATGGAGTGCAAATTTTGTCTGTTTTACCGTTGTTTTTCTTTCCGTCTTCAACTAATCCCAACTTTGGGGGATAGGCGTTAAAAATTACAGCGAATCTTCCCACGATAATTTACGGTTCATCCAACTTGAACACCTCACAATTTCTATAATTTATCGATCGTTTCTATTTAGCTAATCGCCCTGTCAATTTCCGTCCATTGCTTTTCAAAGTAATAGTTTTCATAAAGTTGCAAATTAAAACCTGATACAATTTGTTGCAATGATGCAGGAACATTTACAAATTGATCCCGAAATGTTTTGTGTTCAAAAGTCTTCGCCGAAATGGTCTTTTTGCGAGCCAGTACGCCAACATTGTATGCCATGGCGTTCAAAAGCCACAGCATTTCATTAGCGTGAAATGAATCGGTCAACGTTTTTCCTGCCAGAGCTTGCCCTTTGACTTCCTCAATCCATGTTTCCGAAGTTGATCGTTCACGGTAACTTTTGTAGATATCCTGAGCTGAACACTCACGATTTGAACAAAATGCAGAGTACATATAGACTGGAACTTCCGAAATAATCCCCAGCATCTCTTCTGTTTTACTTCCCGTGATCGTCCGAACCCCATAAAAAGTCCGTTCTTTATCCCAATTCCCACATTTATGAGTAAATACGCAGTATTCATTTCCATCGCGGTCTGGAATCCACATCTGTTTTTGCAGGATTTTGTTAAATCCCTTGAGGCTTACTTTGACCAAATACTTCCAGCCGTAATTTTCACATTGCGTGAATAGGTCGCCATTGAAAAAACCGCTGTCAGCTCGAAAAAATACAGATTGGACTGTTTCAGGAAGATATGCGGATATTTCACGGACAAATTCACAAACACCATTGGACGTATAGGAAGACCCCGTTCTAAACCATGTGTTTACGACAATTTTAAGCTCGCTGACAAATCCAATGAGAGGGTGGTAGCTTTTGGCTCCTTTTTTTGTCGGATTGTAGCCTTTGGCAACACCTTCCTGATTCCCGCAGACACCGGAAACTGTGGAATCCACATCGAGAGTGATTGATTTCAAGCCAGACTTGCGAATTTCATCGTGAGAAAACCGTTGGAAAAAATCGTGTAGTTTTCGGGAACCACGTTCGCCTAACTCTTTCAGTCGAGTACTAACAAGGTCTTTGTTGAATCCCTTTTTTACACCCAAAAGTCTCATTACAAGTGGGTCGAAAGTCATATTGGTAATCCGGCTTAGTCGATTGATTCCGCAAAGTGAACCAAAAATAACAGCCATCATGATTTGTGCATTCAAGAATTTCAGTGAATTATATTGCTGTGTCGGAAAAAGTGAGTTAAATTCTTTCATCAATCCGATCTTTGAAAGAAACTTGTTCATCGGAGACAAGCCACCGTGTGCAGTCAGATTTTTACCGGTGAACGAATGGGTGATTGATGGCGATTCGTTTAGTTTTGCATTTACGGTAGACTTTTTCATAAGCGGTTCTCATTTCTAATTTTATT
>DYSN01000275.1 GCA_020718205.1 Draconibacterium orientale | reverse complement strand
CCTTTGCATTCTCTTTCCCAAATTAATGCCCTATATTTGTAGGGAGTGAATAGTTCTACTTTGGTAAATTGAGTTCATAATGACGATCGATATCTTTTTGTCGCTGCCGATGTCGTTTTTGCAATTGTTCAAATCGATGATTGTCGCAGATATAATCTTCTTCGGCTCGAATCTCTCTGGCGATCAACAACCTGATATCATTGGTGGATAGCAAAGGGACATCTTGGGCATTTTTCAATCGTTCGGTAAGAATATATTCCATGGCTACGCAGGTCAAGGCCATGTGATTGTTAAAGCCCCGGAAAGTGCGAACCTGGTAGTCTGACATGCCCAGATCATGACTGTCATCACGAAAACAGCGTTCAATCCAGAACCGCTGGGCTTGCATGAATGCAAATTCTTCAATGCTCTGGTCTTCTTTGGGAATATTACTCAACGAATATTTTATTTTATCTGCTTTGACCGATGGTTTTCGTATGACCAAGGTCTGTTGGATTGGGTTGAGGTCCGCGGCTTTTTTATCCCAGACCCAGACGGAAACTACATGAACCAATGCAGTAAGCCAGCCTTTGGTGGTGCGCCGTATGCGAACTTCTGTAAAATCTTTTTTGTGTAACCTTCGTGCATACTCTTCAACCCTTAACCCACTCTGATCAGCTATCGGCAAACAATGTGGTCTTCCTCGTTTTCCAGGGTTATTCACAGGAACCGAGATGAACGGTTTCTCAATAAAGATGGTTTGATCGCAATGCGTCTCTAAAACATAGTTCACACCTTTTGCCATTAACCCTTTGCTAAACTCAAATCCATTACCATAAAGCCCATCTCCATTGACATAATCAAATTTAACTCCGCAATCCAGATGTTCGGCAATCATATCAAGCGCCAGTTGTGGTTTGGTTTTGAATACCATCTTGTGATTGGGAATCCCTGCTTTTTCACATCGTTTGGGATCATCAATCCATTTCTGCGGCAGAAACAACCGGGAATTGGTCAATGAAGAATATTTGCCTGCGGTCAAGCTTAGATAAACTCCAACCTGGCAATTATCTACTTTGCCTGAGGTTCCTGCATATTGACGAGCTACACCCACTGATTTTGTTCCTTTTTTCAAATGAGCTTTTTCATCGACCGTACATCCGATTTTTCCTGTTGGCTGAAGTTTTTTTGAAATATTCCTGGCCAGTTGTTGCATCAATCCCTCTGAATCCCAGGGCGAATTAGAGATAAAATGCTGCAATGACTCATACTCACTTCCTGAAACTTCTTCCACCATGCGTTCAATATTTCGTTTTCCTCTTTCTGCACAGAAAATCCCTTGAAGATAGTGCTGCGCTTTTTGGTATTGTTGCTTTTGTCCGGCACGAAAAAATGGATGATAATCGCCAATAATCGAATTAAACCCACATGTAACCGAACTTACCAGTTTTTTTTGTTCTTCTGCAGCTCCGGATAAACATACAGGTGGTTTTAGCGGTTTCTCATACCTGGCAATCCGTTGCTCAACATTGGAAATTTTAAATAAATGGTACTTTCGTCCACATGAAATATGATATCGAATTCTACCATAGTTATTAAATTTGTGAATAGCATGAAAAATTGTATTACTTTTAATCGAGGTCTTGGCGATCATACATCTTTAGATTTAGGTGGAACTTAATCTAAGATAATGATTTTCAAGGCCTTAAATACATTTATTTAGAATATTTATAAACAAGATATTAACATTATATTGTTGTATGTCAAATAGATATGAAATTGTCCCCATCTTGCTTTTTTACATCATTTGACTCCTTTTGAATTTACCAAAGTAGAATTAAGCCAAGAGCAAAAATGTTTGCAGGTTGGGAATTTTGAAGTAAAGTCATTT
>DYSN01000274.1 GCA_020718205.1 Draconibacterium orientale | reverse complement strand
CCTCAGCGGATATTTTTACTATAAAATCTGATATTTTCATGTAGTCCTCCTAAAAATAATTTGTACAACAATCGGCTTCACTCTGACCCGGCAAACTGCCGCCGGGCAGGTGAGCCTTGGCGTTGGCTTTCTCCAAGCATCGCAGTGCACCGTCATTGGCTTCTATGATTAATTAAAAAATCAGCTATATCTAAGATTTATTACCATTAATACGGCAATATATGGTAAATTCAAACTTTTTGAAATCCTTTTAGGCAGGAGCAAGCAGGCAATGGCTATATATGCGATATGGAACAACAAGGGTGGCGTAGGGAAAAGCTATTTAACCTTTCAACTAGCATCAGAATATGCAAGACAAAATCCAAATAAAAAAGTTCTGGTTGTAGACTTATGTCCACAAGCTAATTCGTCATCAATGCTGCTTGGAGGAATGATTGAAGGTGAGCAAAAACTGACGGAAATTCATACCTTTCAACCAAGATGTACGATTTCTGGATATATTGAAGATAGAATCCGTAGCCCCTACATGTCGCCAAACGCGGGGGCTGGATACATTTCGCATGTATCACATTTTAACAACAAAATACCGCCGAACCTGTATTTAGTTGTTGGAGACGAGCAACTTGAAATTCAAGCGTCAAGGGTGACAAGCGCCACCTTTCCTGGCCCTCAAGACGCTTGGAGAATTGTTCATCTATGGATTCGCGATCTAATAACAGACATACACACATCGTGGAATAATGAAGATTCTTGCACATTTATTGACTGCAATCCTAGCTTCTCAATTTACACAGAGCTAGCATTATCTTCGGCTGATAGATTGTTAATACCATTTTCGGCTGATGGTTCCTCAAAGAGAGCCGTTCAAACTGTTCTTTCATTAGTTTATGGCGTTAGAAGGCATCCAGGGGACCCTCAATCTGATTTCTATTTAGAGTCAACACGATATCGCATGGCCTTTCCAAATATATACATGTATATAGGAAACAGACTGACACAAATGAACAGATCATCGGCATCTGCATTCAAAACCGTTGTGAATGAGATCGGTGATGAAATATGGAGAGTTTGGCAGGCTTCACCTCAGGCATTTTGCATTCACCCTAATGGTTCTCCTACTCCAAACTCAAAGAAATCGTTCAAAATAATGTTTCAATACGAAGTAAATGATGCAAATACTGCATCTGTTGTATCAGGGGCTCTTGGAATACCAATTGCTTCGCTGACAGCGGGTCAAAAAGATGTTGCAGGGCGATTTATTACGGTAAATCAGTCTCAACTAGACAAACAAGTCCCCAATATTACACAGCTTGTCAATAATATAGAATAAAAAGCCAACAAACGGGTCAACCAGACGGCGGGGAGCAGCGTTGCGCTAATCGCGGCGAGTTCAGTGACCGCCGCTGGTTACCCTTGGTGTTAGGCAACTGTTTTACAAAACATTGGTGTCTTTTTTTGAAATTCAAATTCGGGTTTCGTGATTGAGTACAAGTCCCGAAATACAAAGTAGGTATTATGGCTAAAAGTCAGAGAATGTGGGTATACAACCCATCTAAACCAGCCGCTCCTAAAGTATCAGCAAACACCAAAGCACTCGTCCAACAAAAGGCGAATGAACTTGTTGATAATGTTCTGAAACCAACACACATAAAGCCGCCTCCCGCCCCCACTGAATTTCAGCACAATTACATCGCTGACATTTATACAAAATGGTATCGCCACTATTTTTACTTTTGTGCAAAATATAATGTTCCTGGTCCAAACGCACTTGTGCCATATTTTGAATCAAAATTTGCTCGGTTAGAATATGTCAAAGACAATCGGTTTAATATGGCGTTCATGCGATATACTGGCAACGAATGGGTAGAAGTCTATTCAGATTTATCG
>DYSN01000124.1 GCA_020718205.1 Draconibacterium orientale | reverse complement strand
TGCGCAAATACAAAAGTTGGGAAAAGCGTGTTGGAGTAGTGGAATTTGAATAGTACATTTGTATTTTTAGAGTATGAAACACAATATTTTAAAAGTTAAAACAATGAAAAAAGTCAACATATTTTTTGGAACAATCTCTTTGGTAAGTCTCGCTGTACAAGCTCAGACTTCCAATGTAAAACCAAATATCGTTTTTATTTTGGCTGATGATATGGGTTGGAAAGATCTTGGCTGTTACGGCAATAATTATATAGAAACACCTTTTATTGATTCTTTAGCTAAGTCCGGAGTTAAATTTACACAGGCTTATTCTTCAAGCCCCGTAAGTTCGCCTTCGAGAGCTGCCATATTAACCGGAAAACATTCGGCTGCATTGCAACTAACCAATTATTTGGGGGGAAACAATATTGATGAAAAATCAACGGTTTTGCCTGCCAAATGGAAACCATACTTAGAGCCAAATGAAATTACGCTTGCTGAAATATTGAAATCAGAAGGTTATTCAACAGCCATGGTTGGAAAGTGGCATTTGGGACACGATAAAGGTATGAACCCTTGGGAACAAGGCTTTGACTTTACCCGAATGATTGGAAAAAATGGATTGGATTATTATAATTACAGCATCTTGACCGATTCATTTAAGCTGGAGTTTACTGATAATGGAACAAATTATTTAACTGATAAATTGACCGGTTATGGGTTGGAATTTATTGAAAACAATTCATCAAACCCATTCTTTCTGTACATGGCTTATTCGGCGCCACACGTTTTTCTTGTGCCAAAAGCAGGTACTGAGAGTAAATACATGAAAAAATATTCGGGAAATAAGTCTGAATATCAAAATCCTTATTATGCGGCAATGGTTAATACGCTTGATGAAGGAGTTGGAAAAATTGTAGAAAAACTACGCGAAACAGGTCAGCTCGAAAACACAATAATTGTTTTTACTTCGGATAACGGGGGAGTGTCAGTCGAGGAATTAGGTCCGCAGCCAACAAGTGTTCTTCCATTAAGAGCTTGCAAGGGAAGTGTTTACGAGGGTGGAATTCGTGTTCCGGCTATTGTGTCGTATCCGGGAGTTGTTGCCGAAAATAAAACCTGCAATGAACCATTTTCCAATACAGCCTATTTTCCTACATTTCTTGAACTTTTAGGTGTTGAAAATCAAACTAAGAATTTAGATGCTCAAAGTATTATGCCCTTGCTTCTAAAAAATACAAATGCATCTTATGTCAGAGACACTTTGGTTTGGCATTATCCGCATTTTTCAAATCAGGGAGGTCGTCCGGCAACCGCCATTAGAGTAGGCAATTACAAATTAGTTGAGAATTACGAATCAGACAAGCTTGAATTATATGATTTGAAAACAGACGAGTCAGAATCCAGAAACATTGCGAAGAAATTTCGAAAAAAAACAGCTGAATTATATTCGATATTACAACTGTGGAAACAAAATAATAATGTGCAATTACCCATTAAATCAATAAAAAATTAATAACAATCAGATGACTGAAAATGAATTTTATTTTCGTGTGGCACAATTAACCTCAAAACACGAAAAACTTTTGAACTTAAAAAATGAACCAAATGATGATTTGAATGGAATTTATACCAGGTATAAATATCCGATACTAACAGCAGAGCATACGCCGCTTACATGGAAATATGATTTCAACTACGAAACTAATCCGAATTTGCTTCAGAGGATTGGTGTGAATGCTACGCTTAACTCAGGTGCTATTTATCTTGACGGAAAATACTTATTGGTGGTGCGGGTGGAAGGTTGGGATCGTAAATCGTTTTTTGCTGTTGCCGAAAGCCCAAATGGGGTTGATGGGTGGAAATTCTGGAAATATCCAATTTCACTTCCCGATACTGAACCTACCGAAACGAACGTGTATGATATGCGCTTAACAAAACACGAGGACGGATGGATTTATGGTATCTTTTGCAGTGAACGAAAAGACCCAGATGCTCCTACCGGTGACTTATCTTCAGCAATGGCCAAAGCCGGAATTATTAGAACCAAAGATTTGATTAAATGGGAAAGACTTGCTGATTTAAAAACCAAAAGTCAGCAACGAAATGTGGTGTTACACCCTGAATTTGTAAACGGCAAATATGCACTTTACACTCGTCCGCAGGACGGATTTATTGATGCAGGTTCGGGTGGCGGATTGGGTTGGGCATTAGTTGACGATATAACTAACGCCGAAGTAAAAGAAGAACTTATTATTGAAGAGCGCATTTACCATACCATAAAAGAGGTAAAAAACGGACAGGGACCTGCACCTATTAAAACACCACAAGGTTGGTTAAATTTGGCACATGGAGTAAGAGCTTGTGCTTCCGGTTTACGCTATGTATTGTATATGTTTATGACCGATTTACAAGAGCCGTGGAAGGTAATTGCCCGTCCCGGAGGACATTTTATGGCTCCCGAAGGCGAAGAACGTGTTGGAGATGTGTCGAATGTACTTTTTACAAATGGCTGGATTAAGACTGAAAATAACGAAGTTTTTATCTATTATGCCTCATCGGATACGCGTATGCATGTAGCAACTACCACAGTCGAAAAATTAATCGATTATTGTTTACACACTCCCGAAGATGGTTACAGATCGGCGGCATCAGTTCAGAGTATTATTGATTTAGTAGAAAGCAATAAGCTGTTGATTCGAAGTAACATAACGCAATAAAACTTTTAATGTTTTCGTGAAAATGAAAAAACGGTAAAACTAAGGATTCTTAAAAAATGTCTTATGAAATATTCATTAAAACAGCTGCTAACCAGAGAAAATGAAAATACAACACTAATCCAAAAGTCCACCCAACGGGGGGATTTAGGGGGGCTGTATTTACTTATGAAAAAATCACTCTTTTCCACTTTAATATTCATATTCGGTGTCTTTGTTGCAGCCAAGACAAGTGCAATCACTCATACACTCATCCCTACCGATGATACCTATTTTGGTGCTGGTCCGGCAAATTTAGCCACAAACTTTGGTATGGATGCTATATTAAAAACGTATTTTTTTTCGGGCATAACCAATAATGCTACGCGACAAGCGTATGTTAAGTTTGATATTCGTGGCATTTCCACCTATATTGAGTCTGTAAAGCTACGATTGTACACGCCCGGAATTGCAGCAGGAGGGAATGCTATTCATAAATTCAACATTTATCCGGTATCTATTAATACTTGGGCGGAAGATGGATTGACCTATAGTAATTATACAACAATTGCTGGTGCACATATTACTACTCCGGTGTTGGCATCGTATAGCGTTCCACTTGGTGGGGCTTTAGCTGCCGGATACATTGAATTTTCGGATCCTCTCCTGACTAAAATAATTTCGGACTCAATTGCTAAAGGTTGTTCGTATATCTCGTTCCGATTGGCTGAAATTACCAATGTAAGAGTGGGTACAGCGGCTCAGATTGTCGATTTCCACTCAAAGGAAAATGTAAGTGGAAATGTGCCTCAATTGGTAATCGCCGAAAAGAATGTTGAGCCATACAGAGCTTCCAATATACAAGCCGATAACGTTACTTTAACCGATTTTTCCGAATCAACTTATCGTTATCTTATACGTCTGCCATATACTTCCACAGTTGTGCCAACCATAACTGCTATTGCCAAATATCCCGGAACAACTACTGTGACGGTTACACCTGCCGCAAGTTTAACTGGTACTGAAGCAGCCCGTACAACACAGGTGACCATGCAAAGTGGTGGTCAGAATCAGTTGGTTTACAACATTGTTTTTGAATTGTTGCCACCACCTACGGATGCACAATTATCCGATATTTTTGTTGACGGCAAATCACTTGAGTTTTTCGACAAAACGAAATTGGCTTACACTTTTTATTTGCCATATAGTGCTGTATCAGTACCAGTTATAACTCCTGTTGCCAATGATCCTGCGGCGGGTTTTAGTGTGACAAATGCAATTGCTATTGACCCGGTATCCACTCAGCAAGACAGAACAACTTCTATTTTGGTGACTTCGAGCAATGGAGAAGTAACTAAAACATATACCGTTGAATTCATTAAATTGCCCAAACTGGATATTATTCTTGCCATCGGGCAATCCAATATGGCGGGTCGTGCTCCTTTTGCCGATGTTACAGCGCCAATGAATGATATTTTTTTGCTGACACCCGGTGCGGAGTTGGAAGTGTCTTCGAACCCAATGAATAAATATTCGAATATCCGGAAAGATTTAAGCTTACAAGGTCTTAGCCCTGCCTATAACTGCGCTTTAGGTCTCAGAGAGTATTTTGGAAAACCTTTTGGATTTGTGGTCAATGCTCAGGGAGGTTCTGCTATTGATTTGTGGTATAAACCGACTAAAGTGAATTATGACGCTTCACTAATCCGTGCAAAACAGGCACAACGTTTTGGCACAATAAAAGCCATTATTTGGCATCAAGGCGAAGCTGATAGAGTGGCCGGCGAAGCTGAAAATCCGGTATTTACGACTTACAAATCAAAATTAGCTCAAATGGTTACGAATTTTCGAACTGACCTGAACGAACCCGATTTGTATTTCGTAGCAGGTGAGTTGTATTCAGGAGCTGGCACTGAGCACACGATTTTTAATACTCAGGTAATTCGAAATGTTAGTTCTATTGTCTCGAATTCAGGTTATGTCACAACCGAAAATTTAGTGAGGTTGAGTGATAACCTGCATTTTGATGAACCAGGTGTGAAAATCCTGGGGACACGTTATGCGGAAAAACTGATTCCATATTTTGCAGGATTAACAACGAGTGATTCACAAAGAAGTATAAATCAACCAATAGTAACTGCTTCTCATGAACATTTGAAAATTCAGAATGTAAATGATAAAACAACCTTTTTCATATATGATTTAATGGGAAAGTTAATTGAAAAAACGGAATTAAAAACTTCTGAAATTGTTGAGATGCATGTGTCTAATGGTGTTTATTTGTTGCGATTTACTAACCCCAACAGTTTGTTCACATTTAAGATTCTTGTTCAATGATTTGAATAATTCTCTCGCTCTGTTGCTTCTGATCAAAATATCGTTAAACTAATAGAATTAAATTAATATGAGAATTGCTAAATTATTTATTTTTTCAATTATGCTTTTAACCTCACAGTTAAACGCTCAAAAATATGCAGGATTAGCCCTTACACCTCCTATGGGATGGAATAGCTGGAATAAATTTGCACAAAATGTGGATGAGAAAATGATTCGTGAAATTGCTGATGCTATGGTTGCTTCGGGGATGAAAGATGCCGGATACGAATACATTGTTATTGATGATTTTTGGCATGGCCAACGCGATAGTCTTGGTTTTATTCAGGCAAATAAGGAGCGTTTTCCATCCGGAATTAAAGCATTAGCAGATTATATTCATTCCAAAGGATTGAAATTTGGCATTTATTCCTGCGCCGGACACGAAACCTGTGGACATCAACCGGGTAGCAGAGGTTACGAATATCAGGATGCTTTGATGTATGCCAAGTGGGAAGTTGACTATTTGAAATACGACTGGTGCTCAACAAAATACATGAACACCAAAGAAGCTTATCCCACCATGAGTAAAGCATTGAAAGCGGCCGGACGACCCATTGTTTTCAGCTTGTGTGAGTGGGGAAGTTCGCATCCGTGGGAATGGGCTGGCGAAGTTGGTCACCTTTGGAGAACTACCGGCGATATATACAATTGCTTCGATTGCATTGATGACCATGGAAACTGGAAGGCGTATGGAGTGCTTCAGATAATGGAAATGAACCAAAAACTGCGTGCTTACGCCGGACATGGAAAATGGAACGACCCGGATATGCTCGAAGTGGGTAACGGAATGCCTGCAAACGAAGCTCGGGCTCATTTTTCATTGTGGTGTATGATGGCCTCACCACTTATTGCCGGAAACGATTTACGCAACATGGATGCCGAAACTATTTCAATACTTACAAATAAAGATATGATAGCAGTCGATCAGGATTCACTCGGCATTCAGGGTTTCAGATACGAAGTAAAAGACAGTGTGGAAACATGGCTTAAACCACTGAAAAATAATACCTGGGCTTTGATGTACTTTAACCGTAGCCACAGTCCCAAATCGATTGAAGTGGACTGGAAAAATATCATAATTACCGACACGCTAACAGGAAAAGTACTAAATACAACACAAAAAAACGTACACTTGTTACGCGACTTATGGCTAAACAAAGAAATTGGAAATACCAAAAAACCATTGAAAAAAACTATCCCAGCACGCGATGTGGTTTGTTTGAGAATTCATCTAAAGAGTAAAATTGACTAAACTTATTCAATCTAATTCTCTGGAACAAATCTCTTGATTTTTGGAATAATTTTATAGATAGATTGCTTGTCAATGAAATAATTTTGCTTTTGTCTTTTGTAGAAATCATACAAATGGTAAAAATCAATTATAACAATCTATATTTATGAAATCACGAAATCAATTACTTCCTTTTTTCCTCCTTATTCAGTCATTCTTCTATGTTGGTGCCGTAGATAAGAGTTATCCATGTCGCATAGTAGATTATGGTGCCGATATGGGTATGGGATATTATAATGATAAAGCAGGAACTGCACAAACCACTTATAAAGAAGATGTGGACGGAGATGGCAGCAGTACAGATGACTGTATTGCCTTTTGGGAATATAAAGATGGATCAAACCCACTATCTCCATTGAGTCCAACCGCTATTACGTATGATAATGAAGCCAATAGTGCTCGGTTTTATGGAGGGCTAACTGCCTTTTTCAATAAGACAGGTTTCGCATTTACTGAAGGAATGACTAATACCAATCACGAGTTGAGAGATGATTGGAATTTAATGAGTGTACATTCTTCTAATGGACTGATGGAGCGTGCCTATGGATTTTGGTTTTGGGATAAGGCTGATTTTTTAAATGGTGGAAATACAAATACTGTTACATTCGATGCTAACAGTACCATATCAATGAGTGATTTTCGTTTATCAACTCAATTTCTCGATGGTAGATGGGTAGTAAGAGATGGAACTCAGTTTTATATTTCGGAAGCAAGGTTTGAAACCACTACCATTTATGTAATCGGTGTTCCCTTTACCAGCATAACTTCATACTCGGTACAAACATTAAATCCAACTACAACAAAATGGGCAGAATATAATCCGGTTGCACCATACGACATCCGATTTAAAAACCCTACAACAGCCACATTCTCTGATCATGTTTTTACCAATGTTACGGCTGTTGGCGCTTATGTGGCACGTGATGAATTGAGTGCTGGAAACTCACAGTTGAAATGGCATGCTTTTGAAGTAAATGCTGTAGTAACACGCCCAGAGAAAACCAGTTTTTATACAAATATGGTCGAAATTCCAGCGACTGGATCCATAACCAATCCTTTTTATATCTCTACAACAGAAGTGAACTTTGAGCTTTGGCAGAAAATATATCGTTGGTCCGTAAGTAATCAGCATTGTGATTATTCAGATTTGGCAAAAAACGGATATGTATTCGATAAAGACGGTGATATGGGAAGTATGGATGTAGGAAATGTACAACACACCGCTTATGAACCTGCTACCGACATGACTTGGTATGATGCGGTACTTTGGTGTAATGCACTGTCTGATTTGGAGGGGTTGACTCCCTGCTATTATTCGGATGCTGCAAAAACCAAAGTACTGAAGACAATTAAAGACAGGACTGATCCGTCAAAATATGCTACCAAATTTGATGTGTATGTTGATTATACAAAAAACGGATACCGACTTCCAACATTAGAAGAATGGACTGCTGCTGCAGGAAGTGCATCAACAGGATGGATTAGCGGAGAAACTACAAAAGAAGTAGGAACTTCAACAGCTAATAATTACGGAGTTTATGATATGATAGGCAATGTATGGGAATATTGTTGGGATGTAGATGTTGCGGGTGATTACTTCAATCCCTTATCCCAAAATACGCACACAGTTGTTGGGGGAGCTTTTAGTGGAACCGCTAACAATCCAACTACTCCTATCAAAAAATGGGGTGATATTCCATTCAAAGGCAATCCTAATATTGGTTTCCGTATTGTGAGAT
Source organism: Draconibacterium orientale (assembly GCA_020718205.1). Classification (GTDB taxonomy): domain Bacteria; phylum Bacteroidota; class Bacteroidia; order Bacteroidales; family UBA12170; genus UBA12170. Next base: position 2,609 of record DYSN01000124.1, on the reverse strand, counting down.
CTGCCACAGGAGCAGTACCACCTTCGTCACAAAATACAGCTGCAATGCCTGTTTGGACTATTACCGAAGGCGAGAAAATAACTCCATCTGTTGCTCCTTCAAAAGTAAATAACATTTTAGAAGCTGACTTACAGTTAATCAAAGGAACTAAAACCTACAAATACCCGGGTGACCCACTTTACGAAAATGACAATACCGGTTATGTACGTACCGATGATGCGAATGTAACCGTAACTCCTTTCCGTATGTCGAAATACGAAACATCTTACTCCAAATGGCGCGAAATATATAACTGGGCAGAAATAAACGGTTATAATTTTGATGGTGATGGAGATATGGGATGTATGGATTATAGGGTTGGATTGCTTTCGCATGATATTAACGAACCAGTAACAGAACCAAACTGGAATGACGTTTTATTGTGGAGTAATGCACTTTCGGAATATGAGGGGAAAGATCCTGTTTATTATGCTGATGAAAACCGCACTGTTGTGCTTAAAACCGGATTGCAATTTCGTATAGCAATGGAGCAACGTAAAGCAAATTACCCAACTTATACCAACACTATGTACTATGCTCGATATGAAAAAGATGGCTACCGATTGCCTACTAATGCCGAATGGGAAGTGGCATACCGCAGTGGATTAGAAACCAAAGCAGTTTTAGGTACTTATCCTACCAGCATAGGTGCAAGTAAAAATGTGTCGAACTCTGATAAACACACTTGGGATGTAACTACAGGTACACCTAATAGTTTGGGGATATATAATTTGCATGGTAATGTAAGCGAATATTCTTCTGGAGTTCAAGCATTCACTTTTTATTTGAGTCATAATCCGAAAGATAATAAAGTGGAAGGGCTTTTTGGTATTGCCATAAGAGGTGGAAGTTTTGGTTCTGACTATCAAATGCTTATAGACAAAGAAATAGAAAAAGACAAGGCAAGTGCTACACGTTATTGGACAGGTTTCAGAGTGGTACGTTGTGATGCAAATGAACATCCTGAATTTGATGTATTTGTTCCTGATACGGTAATAAAATTTAAAAGGGCCAATTTTAATCCATTGACTGGACAAACTTTCAGAAATAACCTTATGCGTACCGGTGAATTTACCGAAACCGGTGTATCGACTCCAAGTGTAAAAGAAAAATGGACATTTACAACAGGAGCTGCAATAACTTCTTCGCCAGTGGTCGTAAACGGAACCTTGTATTTTGGAAGCGATGATTTTAATGTATATGCTGTAGATGCCGCTACAGGTGCTCAAAAATGGAAATTCCCTACCGGTAATTTTGTTCGTTCATCGGCTACTATTGTTAACGATAGTTTATTTGTTGGTAGTAATGATGGGTACTTGTATTGTTTGAAAGCATCGGATGGAACACAAATTTGGAAAAAGAAAGCCTATACATCAGGTGCAGTAAAAGCTTGTCCTACAGTGATGTACAATACAGTTTTTGCTACCTGGCATGGTATGTTTGAAACAACAAACACAGTTGGGTTGGATACCAAAACCGGTCAGATTGAGAAATTCAGATACAGAGCCTCTCGTATGAATGAAGGAGCTATAGCAGCCGATTCCACTCAACTTTATGCTGCCGCCGCCGATAATATGATTGCCGCTGCGGATATAGCAACCGAACAAAATGTTTTTTATAAAACAGGCGATCATAATAAGGGTTCAATGGTTGTATTGGATGACACCAAAGTACTTTATGCAAAAGAAACGGCAATTGGAGCTTACAACAAGACCACAGGGAGTACAGTGTGGTCGGCAAATGTAGGTATTGGGAAGGATATGGATGCTTCTCCTTTATCTACTCCTGCTGTGGCAACAGTTGATATAGCGGATGTACCCACCAAGATGATTTATTGGGCAACCCTTAAAAATTCTATTATGGCTTTAAAAATTAATGGTACGCAACTTTGGCATCGTACTGATTTTACTGCTGCTTTTAACTCGGCACCTGTTGTATCAAATAATGTTATCTATGTGGGTTGTGATGACAATAAAATGTATGCATTAAATGCAGTTGATGGAAGTACTATTTGGTCGTATACAACCGGTGGAACAGTTCAATGTTCTCCATGGGTAGAAGATGGTGCTGTATATTTCACTAGCAATGATGGAAAAGTATATGCGATGGTTGCAGATACAGTTTCTGCTATTATTGAAAACAGGATGGATGCGTTTAAAGTTTTTCCAAATCCAGCAACAAATTATTTGACTGTAGATTGCAGAGACGAAATTTCTAAAGTAAGGATAACGAACATATTAGGTAAATCATTCGATTATCCTCATTTAAATGGAAAAGTTGATATAAGTTCACTTGCCGAAGGTGTTTACAGTATTGAAATATTCTCAAATTCTATATCGATAGGAAGAAGCTCTTTTATAAAGAAATAAACTACTCACTATTCAAAAAAAAGAGTCGTAAATTTAACTTGTGACTCTTTTTTTTCGAAAAATCTGGCTTTTATTAGTTTCAAGATTATGAAGAAAAATCTATTTCTATTCCTGCTCTTTCTGTTGAATATCATTATTTGTAAAGCTGAGTATATTGTAAAATCAAACAACATTCTTAACCCTGATTTGAATATTGAATAT
>DYSN01000273.1 GCA_020718205.1 Draconibacterium orientale | reverse complement strand
TTTAATTATTGTAACTTTTTGGATTTCTCTTATTTTATGTCAATTTTTATCGCTCAGTTATTGGATTCTCGACAAAATGAATCTTCCGAGAGAACGATCACTCTGGATGGCTTTTTCTGCAAGTCGCTGGGTCGATCTATTTCTCATTTTAAGTGGAAGTCGATTAACGGTTATGGGAAGAGAAAACATTCCCGAAGATCACTCATACTGCATTGTTTCTAATCATCAAGGATATTTTGATATCCCCGTCATTTTGCGAACAATTCCGTGGAGTGTCGGGTTTATTTCAAAAAAAGAGTTGGAACATGTACCCTTTCTTGCATCGCTTATGCGCGCTTCTAGTGTAGTTTTTTTAGATAGAAAAGATCGCCGCAAAGCCATGGATGCGATGATGGTTGCATCTGAGCGAATTAAGGCGGGGCAACCAATGGCAATTTTTCCTGAAGGAACCCGTAGCCGAGGCCCTAAAGTTAATCAGTTTAAAGGTGGAGCTTTAAAATTAGCAACTCTTGCAAAAACAAAGATTTTACCTGTAACGATCAATGGCACTTACCAAATGATTGAAGATACTACTCGATGGGGAATCAATCCTGCAAAAATTGCAGTTCAATACCATCCTGTCGTGGATACTGCGAAATTGTCTGAATCTGAAATTTCAGCTCTTCCAGAAAGACTGCGTCATATTATTGCTGCACCAATCGAAGGCGTTCACGCATGAATATTGGAGAGACCTTTTCATTGATTTCTGGCTTAGCCTATCTTGGTGTGTCCACATTATTATCCCGTGGATTGTATAAGATTGATCTTCGGCAGGCAAAAGATTTGCAAACAACGAGTAATGATAATTTTACCGTATCGGTAATTGTCGCAGCTCGCAACGAAGAGCTTACCATATCGAAGTTACTCGATTCACTCATGCTACAGTCATATCCTACAGATAAATTTTCGGTTGTGGTCGTGAATGATCGCTCTACAGATTCAACGCAAAAAATTGTGGATCAATACGCCCAAAGTATGAATAATCTCCACAGTATCTCTATCGATTCTGTTCCAGTTGGCGTTGCACCTAAGAAGAATGCGATTACTCATGGAATTAATTGCTCTTCCGGTGAGATTATTTTAGTAACTGACGCCGATTGCATTGTTCCCCAAAACTGGATAGAAGAAGTTGCCAATAGATTTCACGATGCAAAAGTCGGTTTGGTTCAGGGATTGACACTCTATCCCAAACGAAAGGGCTTTTTTCATCGCTTTCAACGGCTTGATTTTTTTTCTCACAGTGTTGTTGCAGCAGCGGGGATTGGTAGTAATGTGCCAATAAATTCGAATGCAAATAATTTTGCTTATCGAAGAGAACTTTTTGAATCTTTAAAAGGATTTGAAGGGTGTGAACATATCGTTTCTGGCGATGATGATTTGTTGCTTCAGAAAGTTTGGGAACAGGGGAAATGGGAGATTTCATATCTTTTTACACCTGAAGCCGCTGTTATGACCTCACCAACAGAATCGGTTTCTGAATTTATCCAGCAACGAAAACGGTGGGGATCAAAAACGGTTTATTATAAACCTATGCAACTTGGAATTTTACTAATAATTTTTTCGTTTTATGTTGTTGTTGCCTGCAATACACTTTTTGCAGTAACGCCATGGGGATCGGTTTCATTTGTATTGCTACTCTATGTGATAAAACAAGTTGGCGAACTTCTTTTTCTGATACCTGGAACAAAAGTATTTCGAACGAAAGAGATGAGAAAAGATATCATCTGGTCTTCTCCAATCCAGCTTTGGGTAGTAATCTATTCTGTTTTCAGTGGAGTATTTACTGGATTTACGTGGAAAGGTTCAACATTCAAAAAAACTGTCAAAAAGAATTGAATGAGAGCCCCTTTTATTATACACTTAATC
>DYSN01000272.1 GCA_020718205.1 Draconibacterium orientale | reverse complement strand
AATTTAGGATTTACGATTTGGGATTTATGATTTTAGTTTTTCACTTTTAGTTTTTCACTCTTCGTTTTTAATTTATCACTTTTTGGAGCGCAGCGGAAGTCCCGAATACGAAGTGCTTTGGGATCTTACTGCACCAGAAGTCGTTGGCGGGCAAGGAGGCCGTTGGAATCGTGCAATTCGAGGAGATAGGCTCCTGCTTGCAGTTTCTTTAAAGCAATTGTAAACTCCCTTTCAGAAGCATTTAAATACTGCTGCAATACCCTTTGACCCAGAGCATTGTATAGGATAAGTCCAGTTTTTTGACTCAATGCTTGGTTGAATTGTAAGGTGGTATAATCATGGGCTGGATTGGGAAAAACCAATACCTTCATTTTTGAATTATCCCGCTTTTCATCGATGGAAATGCATATTTGCACTGCAATAAAGATTGAATCTTGGGTGCTATTGCCCATGCTATCTACTACATGTAAGTGATAATACATGGAGGTATCGGGCCAAACTGAGGGCTTAGCTTGGGTGGTGTCCGAAATATGATAATTGGGCCACCAGCTGTAGTTTACAAAGGTTGCATCATGGGTGCCCAGCACAAGGGTATCTCCTTTGCAAATGAGGCTATCGATGCCTGCATCGGCATAGTAGCAGTCCGAAACCAGTATTTGGGTACTATCAAAGGCAATGGTATCTCCCGCAGGAGTAGTAATGAGCAATTGATAGGAAATATTTCCATTGGGATTACAAGTGGTCATTCCAAGGGTGTCATTACTCAAGTCGGTGGCAGGACTCCATTGATAATGCCATTGCGGGTTTTGGGTATTGCCCAGTACAAAAGGAGTCTCGATGCACACAATGGTATCGCTTTGCCCGCACTGGTTAACAAATACGGTTATGGAGTCGGTGGTTTTGGTGTAGATATCATCGGTGGCGAGAAGGTAATAAGTGGTGGTTTGCAAGGGACGAGCCCAAACCACACCTCCACTGTCGTTGCTCAAAGTTTCTGCTGGGCTCCACTGGTAAATGTAGTCGGCATAGGTGTGGGTGCCCAAACGAGCTTTTCCCCCTCGACAAATGGTGGTATCAGCACCTGCATTAGCTGCTGGTGGAACGGTATCTGCTGGCCAAATGGCAACATCGTCGATTAAATAATATACAAAATAAGGAGCCCCTAATCCAATATAGGGCGTCATAATGTAGTAATTGGGAATAAGATCATACCTTTTGAAATCGCCCATTGTAATAAAGCTTTCACCTCCTTGGGCAGTATAAGTACCACCCACCTCCATCCATTGTGCGGTATCGGTATAAAAACCATTGGTATCGTTTACTTGGGGTATTGTATTGATATTATATTGTTGATTATATGCCAGAAAGACTGTATCTTGAGTTAAAAACAAAAAACCAAAACTATCCGTAGCGATTCCATCCTTATTTTGATAATAACAACCAGTATTTGACAAAAAAGCCCGAATTCTATAGGTAGTATTGACCTGCAAAGGCTGAGATAATTCAATCTTAGGATATTCCTTATACATATGATTATATCCTAAACTACTCCATGCTCCATCCATTGCAAATGCAACATAATTAAACCCTGTCCTAGGTTTTTGATAACCTGTTGAATAACTAGGGTAAATTCCTAATTTGGTACTATAAACATCACAACTTCCAGAATTGCCATCTGACCAAAAAAATATTGAGTCAACCAAAGTCTTATTAAAGAATTGTGAATTGTAATTTTCAGCCGAACCATTTTGAAAAAGGTTTTGAGCTTGAGGAGAAGAAAAGAAAAAGATAAGAAGTATAACTAAATAAATTGTTTTCATAACTTTTTTAATTTAGTACATGACAATTTTTTAAAAAAACTACTTATTCAATTGATAATCAAGATAATATGTTAATAACTATATTGA
>DYSN01000271.1 GCA_020718205.1 Draconibacterium orientale | reverse complement strand
ACGCCGGGGCCATCGTCAGCGGGGGAAGCGGCACCGCCCAGGCCAAACTAACAGCTTTGACCGAGGCGGGAGTGCATGTCTGTGAAGATTTGACCAGCCTTGGGGCGTTTTGCGCGAAGGTGTTTGCCGAGGTGTTGGGTTGAAAAAAACAGCCACTCATATTCAAAACATAAAAAAAATCAGCATGATAGGTGACAAATGCGGCAAGGGTTGTCCCTGTAATGTTCCGACTTTTTTGGATTGATCACCCTGCTCATCGATCAATATAAGATCATCGCATTGACTTTAATCTTGCATCTTGTATATTAAGATCAAACAAATGACCTTAACAAGGATACCATGAAAAAAGTCCCTTCAGAGCAAGTTATCAAACGCCTTCAAATTGAAAACCCCTGGTGGAAAACGCAAAAAATTTCCATTGGGTATTCCTCTTTAAATCCGCGGGCATACCTTGAACTCTTTTTCCCTTTAGTCGAAACAAAAGAGATTCGCCGGGCCACTGTCCTCATGGGGCCAAGACGCGTGGGAAAAACCGTCATGCTCCACCATACGATCCAGCGGCTTATTGATAACGGAATTGCTCCTGATAAAATTGGATATTTTTCAGTTGATCATCCAATTTATAACGGATTGGGGCTTGAAGAGCTCCTGGGGCTCTTCTCTGAAGCAACAGGCGTTTCCTATCTCGAGGAAGAGTGTTACATATTTTTTGATGAAATCCAGTACCTGAAAAGCTGGGAAATTCACCTGAAAGTTCTCGTTGACGGGCTACCCAACATAAAATGTACCGTCTCGGGCTCCGCCGCTGCGGCCCTTCGTCTCAAGAGCACTGAATCAGGGGCGGGACGGTTCACCGATTTTCTTCTGCCGCCGTTAACATTCCATGAATACTTGGAGTTATTAGAAAAAAGCCATCTGGTTGTTTCCCCGGAAGAGGAACAGGGGCTCTTCAAGTCTGACAACATTGAAGAACTCAATGAGAATTTTATTCATTATCTCAACTATGGCGGCTATCCAGAGGTCATCTTTTCAGACATGATCCAGTCTGACCCCGGCCGTTTTGTCAAAAATGACATTATTGACAAGGTCCTGTTAAGGGATTTGCCGGGTCTGTATGGTGTTCAGGATATCCAGGAACTTAATTATCTTTTTACCACCCTTGCCTTCAATTCTTCCCTCGAAGTTTCTCTGGAAGAACTGTCAAAAGGGTCGGGAGTTGCGAAGAATACCATAAGAAAATACATAGAATATTTGGAAGCAGCCTTTTTAATCCGAACAGTCCATAGAATAGACAGAAATGCAATCCGATTCAAAAGGGCCAATTTTTTCAAGGTTTATTTGACAAATCCATCCATCAGAAGCGCCCTGTTTTCCCCTGTGACCAGCACAGACGAGGCAATGGGATCCCTTGCGGAAACAGCAATATATTCCCAATGGTTTCACTCGGATACCATTCTCTATTATGCAAGATGGAAAGATGGTGAGGTTGATATTGTCCATTTAAATGAACGGCAAAAAGCTCAGTGGGCCATAGAGGTGAAATGGACAGACAGGTTTTACGACAGGCCGCGAGAACTCAAGAATGTGATTCAATTTTGTCACGCCAACAATCTGGAAAGGGCCGTCGTTACCACGCGCAACAAATCAGGGGAAATAACAATCGACAATGTCAATCTGAAATTTATCCCGACAAGCCTCTACTGCTATTCAGTCGGCTATAGCATAGTTAAAAGAAAACAAAATTTCGAGAAAGGCTGAAAATGAGTTTTCTGATTTCGGACAGGGGTGAGCGTCAATTACTGTTCAAGTGCAGGAACTGGGGGCCACCCCGATTGCTCCCCAATTCATCCATTACAGGGTGAGGCATGAGCAGGCAAACTTCAGATCGCGGCAATCCCAAACCCAAAAAG
>DYSN01000270.1 GCA_020718205.1 Draconibacterium orientale | reverse complement strand
TAGGACGCGATATTGCTCATGCCAAGCTCAAAGAGCGCGTGGATAAAGGCGAAGGACTGCCGCAATATTTCAAGGATCATCCGGTGTATTATGCGGGTCCTGCCAAAACGCCCAAAGGTTATGCTTCCGGTTCTTTCGGACCCACCACCGCCGGGCGCATGGATTCTTATGTGCCGATTTTCCAAAAGCTGGGCGGCTCAATGATCATGCTGGCAAAAGGCAACCGCTCCAAAGTGGTTACAGATGCCTGCAAGCAATTCGGCGGGTTTTATCTCGGCTCTATCGGCGGACCGGCAGCGCGGCTGGGTAAAGACTGCATTACAGAAGTGAAATTGCTTGAGTATCCGGAACTCGGCATGGAAGCGATTTACATGATTACCGTCAAAGATTTCCCGGCGTTTATCCTTGTAGATGATAAGGGAAATGATTTTTTTGAAAAACTGATTTAAGAAATTAAAAACAAACAAGGATTGACGTACAGAACGTGCGCCAATCCTTTTTATGAGTTAAACAATCATCTGTTATTTGCTGAATCTTTTTCTCATTGCAACCATGCCTAACAATCCGAAGCCTAACAATATCATTGTAGCGGGTTCGGGGGTTCCTACTTCGACTACCACATCGTTATAATCCCGATCTGACAAGGTGAAAGGGTTATCTTCCCATGCAAGCACATAATGTCCGATATTGTTATTATGCGTTGCATCGCTACTTATGATACGGTATGTTATCATGTGATCTTCTTTGTTCTGATTCTGATCCTGCACACTGCTCCATGTTGACGCGCCACTGGGATCAAGCCAAAAAGTGAACGAAGAACCGATGCTATTGATTGATGTGAAATCACCCAGTCTTTCAAAATTGTTCGATAAATCGCCGCCTAAATAATTATTTTGGGGCAGATTGAATATCGGGTTAATATCACCACTGTAACCGAACTCATGCCCGTAATTTGCATATTTCGCCACAACTCTTGCTTCATTTACAGCGCCGAAAGTCTGATCTGCATTGTCGTCAATCCGCACCAGATTATTCAATCCGTACAGTCTGTCCAAAATCCCGCCGGGTTCTGCCAGCTCGACAATAAGTGGTGCATAGTAGTCCCAATCGTCGCTGGGAGTCCCGATTGTCGTATAATCTGCCATTACGTTCCCTGCGATTAAAAGGGAAGCTACCATTGCCGCCAATAAAATTCTGCCCAAAGTTTTCATAACACTACCTCCGCCTTGAATTTGATTAAAAAAAATTTCAAATACATGAGGTAATCTGACTTTTCACAAAAAAAGCCGAGTTACCTCTCTTCAAGGCAACCCGGCTATCTTGAATGCTTTAAGACCCGTGGCTTTCCGTCCCCACCTCACGATGAGTTTGGCTTTATCTTCCTCATACCATCTGACTATACTTAAAGCAACAAACATGCCAAAATTAAATATTTTTAAATTTCAATTAGTTAAAAATAAAAGCATAACCAATTGTATAATTTTTCGACATATCCCGGCTATCAGAAACGATTCGGATACCCGTCATATCACCAGATAAAAAGCCTGATGAACAGGTTTCTATTGTATAATTTTTCGACATCTGTTTTATCTGTTTTACCGCTATTGTGTCTTTTTTATCATATAAAATATTGATTTTTTAAGAAATTAAAAGTGTCGGCAAATTATACAGTTGATATAAATGCTTATACAAATTAATTCTATATTTTTTTCCGAAATTGATAATAACTTCTTCAATATAAGTAACAAAAGTTTTCCGGCTTTTATAAGCACCGAACTCTATCCGCTCATATTTCATAAATCTCCGTAATATTTAAATAAGATTCAGATGCAGAGAACAGATCGGCAGATAAAATATCCCAATTTTTTTCTTTCCGTTCTTCTGTCTTTTCATAAAAAAGTTTACTGCGATGAAACGGGG
>DYSN01000269.1 GCA_020718205.1 Draconibacterium orientale | reverse complement strand
TCATGGCTCACAATGGTCCAAAGTATTGAGTGAACTTCCTTTGCCCAAAGCAATGATGATGCCGCGATGATCTAACTATTACTCAACTTCAATTCAGAAAGTAAGTGTGAAAAAATATTCATTTGGGCATCTAAATGCGCTAAAAAACTATATTTCTGAAATTCTCAACAAATTTCCATTCGTTATTAAAAATAGAGGCAACGACATGAGTCAGGAATTAGCATTTCGTGTCGTCGTGAAGACGGAAAGTGGTCAGATTCTAGAAAAGGATATACGCCACTTAACCGAGGAGCAATTGCACGCAAAAATCGCAACAACTTCGATGACGGTGATTTCAATTGAGAACATTAGCAAACCAATCATCATTGCTCAGAGTGAACCTAGTTTAGATGACATATTTCCAGAGCTTCCAGCATCTAAACATACAGAACAAGATCATCAAGCTCAATCTATTATTGAATATCCTCCGCCACCGCCTCTCACAAGATATTGGGAATCCCAGGATCAACACAAGGTCCCAGCTGGAACTCCAGCCAGTAAAAAGTTTAAGCGTGTAGCATTTGTTGTTGTGGCGCTAGGAATTTTAGCTGCAATCTCAGTGCTTAATATGTTTGACATGTCCGAAAAAGCAGCCGAAATTATCCCTGCTTTTGGTGCTTTTCAGCACCTTGCATGCGCAGATTTTAATGAAACAGGAAGACCTCCGACTGATTTCAAAAGCATTGGCTATATGCCACCTGGTTCAACAAATTCTGAAGAAATAAGTTCAACAAAATATTTCGAGTATCGCTCCACAGGAATGGGCATCATAGCTAGGTCAAGGACAACCATGAACAATTGCCAAGAAGGCTCAGAATGGGAATTGATTTGGGTTGGAAATTGTCACTGGAAAACCTCAGATCTTAGCTCAGAGTGTAGAGTTTTGACTCCGCATTTTAGTAGGCTGAGTAACTCAGAATCTATAGGTAGTCCAGCGACGAACAGCGAAACACAAAATAATGCCAATTACAATACTTGTACGAACCGCATTATGAATAATCCTGTCTATCGAGGCAGTCCCAAAGATCTTATCAAGAGTTTAATCGAAGCCAACTGTTCAGGGTTTCTAGGCAATTAATGTTGCTAATGCGCAACCATACAAAACTATGACGATACCCCTATTTTACCTATCAATTGCAGTATTGCTGTCTTCGTGTAAATCAGAAAATAAAACACCCTTACTCCAAGAGAAATTGAATGCAGCAGTAAAAACATCTGCGTATAGCACCACTGAAAATGCACCCCAAGATAAAAGTGAATCTCTGGGTGGAGGGTATAAGAATTTCAAATGGGGTGATAGCTTAGAAGCTGTTAGGTCGTCCATAGGCTACCTTCGTGAGTATTCAGGATACCCAATGGCTGATGTCGCGGAAGTATACAGATTTGATCTTGAGGGAGAACGAAACCTTTACTTTGAATTCCATCAGGGTTTACTCATCAAAGTTATGTACGATATGGACCAGGGAGAATATGTTCTTGGAGGAGAAAATGAGACTTTACGCGAATTGGTGAAGAGGTATGGACAATACCTAAAGAAAAATCAGTATAGACACTCTACCTATGGTTACCCTCTAATCGATTTTATATGGAATGACGGCGAGACGAGTATCGTGTATTCCCAGGTTCTGAACCTCAAGGAACAAAATAACTACGACGATTTCATTACCCATACCGTAACATATACATCGATAAAAGGTTGTAAAGCCAAGGATGCCGAACTACGAAGATTGAACGAAGAAGCGCGTCGCAAAGAGCAGGAAATTGAGATGAATAATGAGCAAAATGTGTACAAAAATCTTTAACAAATTTCTTTGATAAACTGGTTGCTAACAAACGTTGCAACCGACAGTATAGCGGTTTGAAAATATCGAACAGAAAAATTGCCTGAGTTAGTTGGTTTCC
>DYSN01000123.1 GCA_020718205.1 Draconibacterium orientale | reverse complement strand
GCTATTTTTTAAAATCCATTTAACAAAAAAGGAGCTGATGAGGCTCCTTTTCAATTTTTGATGTAACACGTTGGCTTAGTATCGCTGGATGGATAACTGAGAAATGGCAGCATCTATTTCGAGATAGATTTTCTGCTGACTCTGTTCAAAATTATCCGAGACATACTCGCCATTGTCTTTTTTGGTAAACCCTTCAAAGTCCATTTCAACCAAAAAGGATTCTGATTGGATTTTGCAACCTGCATTCTGGGGGATTTCGAATTTAATGGAAGCCGCTCCGGCGTCGAGTTTAATATGAGTTTCGTTGAGTAAGGAACCTAACTTCACTTTAATGGCAGATGCTCCGCCGTCGATATCGATATTTCTGATTTTGAATGGAGTGAAATCGCCTCTAAAGTCGGCAGCACCCACATCGAAGTTTAAATCCCAGGTTACGTCGGGGTTTAGTTTAACGGTGGCGCGGTTTTTATTGGTTCCGTTTTTCATCATGGCATCTCCCTTTTCTATATGGATGTCGGCTTTATTGGCATTGGTTACCATATTGCTGGTGTATGGGCCAATATTGCTGTAAGCTTCAAAGAACATGATTTCTTCGGTGGTTACTTCTTCAATTCTGAATTTTCCGGCGGCCACATCCATTTGAAGGGTAGCTTCGTCGATGGTTTTATCGGCTTCTTTGGTAAATTTGAAGGTATAGTAGTTTTCGCTGGCCGAGGTGGTATCGCTGTCGTCGAAGTCGTCGTTATCGAATTGGTGGATGAATTTGGTATTTATTTTGTCTTCCCACCAGAATTTATCGTCAGAAATAGAAGAATAGACCAGTGCAAATACGATGATTGCCAGGCCGATAAGGGTTTTGAAAAGTCCTTTGATGGGTAACATGGTAACTCCCCAGTAAACCAGCAGCAGAGGCCAGAGGCTCATGAGCGCGGAGAAGCTAAAGTCAATCATGTCGGCATTGTCGAGAAGTACGAGTGCTCCTATGGAAACGAGTAAAACTCCCCAAAAAATATTTTTATTTTCCATGATATTATTTCTTTGAATTGTAGTTAACTTTAATGATAGCAAGACCAACAATGATAAGGGCTGCAGGCCATAAATACTCCCAGCTTAACCAGGGAATAAACTCGTCGGCCAGAAAGAAAATACCCAGAGTTACTAAGATTCCGCCAGCAATGAGCCGACCATTTCCGCTGCGGTGTTGTGGAGTTTTTTCGGAGTAGGGTGTTCCGGTGGCATCGTTGGCAGTACTGTATTCGTCTTTAACATCGCCACTGGTTTCGTTGTAGGGACTGTTGAAGTTTTGTGTATAGAAATTACTGGTGTCTTTGGGAATAAAGATCCACATTAACAGGTAGATAATTAAACCTCCACCTCCGGTAAAAGCCAAGACCACAAAGAGAATCCGGAAAATAACTGGATCAGTGTTGAAATATTCACCTAAGCCTCCTGCTACTCCGCCTACTACTGATTCTCGTAAACTTCGCCGTAATTTTTTAGTTTCCATGACTGTTTTATTAATTTTTCTGTTTGGACGTGATTTGTTTCCGTCGGTTACAAAATGGGAGAACAGGGGGTGAAGAAAAATACTTAAATAGTTGATTATTAATGAATCCCCATTTTATAAAGTTGCTGAATATCGACTATTCTGCCCACCGGATACACATCTTTTTTCTGATCCCGGAAAGGTGTTCGTTCAAAAAACCAGGTTGTTTGAAGCCATTGATTTTTGGCGGCTTCGGGATTTTGGTTTTTCCATTCTTCAAATTCCTGAAGCAGGCCGGGGTTTTGCTGAATCATTTCGCGGGCCATTTTCTCCATCACATAGGTCTCGGCATACTCTTTTCGCTCCATCACACTGTTGAAATATCCCCAGCTCACCAGCGAATTATCCGCTTCGGGTTCGAGCAGGTAAACGAGCACTTTGAGCGCGCGTTGACTCACGGGTACAATCATGGCTCCGGGTTCGAGTTTTATTTTGGCCTGAATGGTCTTCTGGTCAAAGGAATTGAGCATCTGATGTCCCTCGAAACTGTTTTGACTCCATACCTGTTTGGAGAAGCGATAGGTTTCCACCTCAATTTCGTAGGGTTTGGATGTGATAAAATTCTGAAAGCCATGATGGAGCATGATTTGCTGAACCGCTTGCCATTCCACCGGAATCACATAGGCTAAGGGTAAGTCCACGGTTTTTTCGGGGTTCGATTTCTCGAAAAGATCCAGTAGAAATGTGGTATCTGTTTTGGAATATTGAAACCAATCGCCCCCTGTTAAATCGCTTTTCACCGTTTTATAGCTTTTCCCCAGAAATTCCACTTTTGTGGTGTCGGTAAAATCTACCTTATATTTCACGGCCATGGTTTTGGGTACAAATTTCCGGCTCATCATTTTAATATCGGCGCCGGCGTTTAAGTTTTGTAGTTTCCCGGCTTCGGTATGGAGCAGTTTCAAGGTATTCAGAATCATGTTATAGGTGGCAAAAACCCGGGGTTTATAGGGTTTGAGCATGTGAGTTTCTATGAGCAGTCCCACACGGTTTTGAAGGGCTGTATAACCCTGCGAAATCATGGGCGTGCCAACACTGCGAATGAGTCCGCTGCGGGGGTCGTGCCAGTTTTTAAAGGTGACATAGGGAAAAACAGGGCTTTTGATTTGTTCCATATTCTCCAACAAAAAAGGCTCGTAAACATTGGTTACCCATTGAGTTATATCCTCATCCATATTTCCCATGGTTTCCAGAGCATAGGTGGCATCGTATTGATAATCGGCTCCATCGGTGGTGTGGCAATCGATAAAGAAATCGGGCAAAAACTGATTAAAAATCTCGAGCCAGGCTTGCATTTCGGGCGATTCGGCCTTCATATAATCGCGGTTCAGATTCAGGTTGATGCTGTTGGTGCGCCAACCCATTTCTTCGGGTCCATTTTGATTTATCCGGTTAAATCGGCTCCATCGCGAAAGCCCTTCCACATTGAAGGAGGGGATGAACAGAATGCTCACCGCATCGATCAGTTCCAGGTTTTTCTTTTCGTAGACCATATCGCGAAGCAGCAGAAACATGGCATCGGTACCATCGGGCTCGCCGGCATGTATTCCCGCCTGAACCATCAGGACAATTCTACCTGCATTTCTAATATCCGAAGGTTGGATAAATCCATCCTTATCGATGATTAGCATCGGAATATCTCTTTTCTGGGGGCTTTTTCCAATGATTTGAAAATGTATTAAAGGACTTTGGTCGGCCAATTGTTTTGAGAAAGCTATGCATTCTTCATAAGTTACGGTTTCTAAATAGTGCGATTGCTCAAATTTGGTAAGTATGGCAGGACTTTGAGCATGGACGGAGAGTGTCCATAAAACGAAAATTAGTACAGAGCTGGTTCGCATTTTTTATTCAAAGGTAAAAAAAGTTTTAGGATGGAGAATTTCGTATTTTTGTTGCCCTAAATCTAATTTCAATGAAATATTTTTTATCGGCATTTCTCTTCGCACTTCTTCTCCCCGTTTTAGCACAGGATACTCTGCAAATCATGCAATACAATCTCCTGAACTACGGAAACTATTTCAACGATTGCACCACCACATCGAACAATGTGAATACCAAAAACAATCACCTTCGCACCATCATAAGCCATGTGAAACCCGATGTTTTTACAGTGAATGAACTTTCGAATACCACATCATATCATCAAATGATATTAGACCAGGTACTCAATATCAATGGGGAAAACAAATACCGTAAAGCGGTCTCTTTCAATTATGCCGATTCGTATATTGTGAATATGCTGTACTATAACAGCGAAAAAGTGGCTCTGTATTCGCAGGATGTGGTTTTTTCGGCGGTTCGCGATATCGATGTTTTTACCATGTACTATAAAGCTGCTGACCTGGCGCAAACCCGCGACACCATATTCTTTACCTGTTTTGTGGCGCATCTGAAAGCTGGCGACTCCGACAGCGATGCCACACAACGAGCTGGAATGGTAGCCACTGCCATGACTTATATCCGCACCCACAATCTGCCCGACAATATGATGTTTATGGGCGATTTCAATCTTTATACCAATCAGGAACAAGCCTATGTAAACCTGACCTACAGCTATAATGGAACCCGTTATTTTTACGACCCCATCGAAACCGAAGGAAGCTGGAACAACAATTCGACCTATAAAAATGTGCATACCCAAAGCACCCATGGCAACAACGTTGACTGCTTCAGCTCAGGCGGGTTGGACGATCGCTTCGATTTTATTATGGCTTCCAGGTCTTTGCTCGAAGGGGGTGATAAAATGATGATGCTCACCGAAACCTACAGACCCTTGGGCAACGACGGGCAGCATTTCAACAAAAGCATCACCGACAGTCCCACCAATACCTCAGCCCCCGGCCAGGTTATTGAAGCGCTTTATGGAATGTCGGACCATTTACCCATTTTGGTTCAATTAAAGGTTGATGCCAATACCGGGATTGCCGAGAGCAACTCTCCCATCACTGCCATTCGTTTTGCCAATCCTTCATCAGGAATGCTTCCATATCAGGTGAGCTTATCGGGTCACGGTGCCATGGATTTAAATGTGGAGATTTACGATATTTTCGGGCGGAAACAGCTTTCGCAACAAGTGCGAGCCATGGAAGGCAGTGCCGCAGGAACCTTAAACCTGGAATCGCTGGCCAATGGTTTTTACCTGTTTGTGGTGCTTGACGAGAACAACCGCTCCGAAAGCAGAAAATTCCTTCTCAATAAAAAGTAGTGCCTGAATTCAGTATGGAGAAAACATTTAGACTCATCATCGCGCGTCATGGAAAAGCCGAGGATGGCTTTGGCAAGACCGATTTTCTTCGAAACCTGAATGATAAAGGTCGTGAAAAAACTAAAAAAGCAGCTCGTCAACTTATTTCCAACCATAGAATTTCCCCCAATAAAATTTTAGCCAGCTCCGCCAATCGGTGCTATCAAACCGCTGAAATATATGCTGCCGAATTTTGTACTTCTCCAGAAAAAATTGAGTTTACCGAGGAGCTTTATCTGGCTTCGGTTCGCAGGATTCTCAAGCAAATCGAAGTTCAGGGGAGCGAAATTGAAGAGTTGATGGTCGTGGGGCATAATCCCGATATTTCGGCTTTGGCCGAAGGGCTTTGTCCCCGTTTTCAGGTCGATTTACCTACTTCTGGTGTGGTTGGTGTTGAGTTGAAAATGAGCAGTTGGGTCGATATTCACCACACCCGGGGTGAGCTTTTGTTTTTTATATAAGGTCTGCTGAGTTGTGATCCGGGGAATGATGACCCACTTCCTTCTTCTTTGAGTCAAAAAAAGGCCACCGGAAAATGAATCCCGATGACCTTTATTGCTTGATAACTAATTCTTCATTAAATCTTTATCCACTTTTTAATTTGAACTTCGTTGCCCATTTTGAGCTTCACCAAATAGGTGCCTTGTGGCAGTGAACTATTTTTGCTGCTTTGGCCATTCCACTGATAACTGTGGGTTCCGGCGGGCAGGTTGCTGCTCTCTATGGTTTTAACCGGCTGTCCGGTTAAATTGTAGATGGAAAGCTCCACAAAACCAGTCTCACGAGTTTCGAAAACTATTTCGCCCTGAGTGGAAATGGGGTTGGGACTTAAACTGAAACTGGCTTCGCTCATCTCGGCAATGCCCACTCCATCGTTCACTAATATGCTGTGGTACAAGCTATCGTCGGTAGAAACCAAAAGACTGTCGTAGAAAAACGGTTTGCCGGTTATGAACTTCATGATAAAAATTTCGATGGAGTCGCCGGGGTTCAATTCATAGGGATATTCAGAAATGGCGGGCACCGTATGGTCAATCATCCACAGAGTTTCGGCTTCATATTCGGGCCGGATATTGTTGATGGAAACCGGAAAAGTGCCCGGGTTTTTAACCACCAACCGCGGCTCATCAGCCTCAGGAAGGAAAACGGTATCGGGGGATAAGGCCAAATAGCCATAATCCAGATTTTTCACCGTGAACACAAACGGGTCATGATGACCAATATAGGGTACATTTTCGCTACGTCCACTTTCGTCGGCGGCATGGATATAATATCCAACCACATCGCCGGGATTGGCCACAAGGGCTGCCGAGTATATTTCGTCGCCCTGAGACTGCATTACAACAGATTGAAATTCACCACTATTGAACTGATACACCAGCAATACTGAGTCGGCATAAATATTCTCGTTGCTGTAGGCGTGAATTTTGACTTCGATATTGAATGAAGCCTGAAAATCAACTTCCCCGTGAAATGGAGGGATATGAGTAATCTTCAACATGCCGATGTCGGCGATTTCGTGGGTGCGGCAATGGAGAGCATCGGTATTGAGCCAATCGCCCGCATAGGAGAGAATGGGGACAATCTCGTAGCCCGGCATGGCGGCTTCGTAGGTGACAATGGCTTCGTCGTCCCATTGACTTCCGGTAATGGGAAGAAAGACTTTGTTGTTGAGAATGAGCGAATTGGAATAGGGAGTGTAGGGATATGTGCCCGGTGCATAAACCCGAATCACTTCAAAAGGATAACCATAAGCACAGTTTCTCGAAGCAAAATAGTCGGCGGCGGCTTCATAATCGTCGTATCGGGGGTCGCTTTCGGGAACTTGCGAAATAAGGACTTTGTCGGTGTCTAAAAATTTCCCCCAGCAATCGATATGCTTGATATAATCGCCCAGCGGATCGGTGATTACAAAATTTTCGGTAACCCCCAGATAATCTTCCATGTATTGATCAACCTGACTGTCGGAGATGCTGTTCTCCTCGTAAACCAGCTCTGTTTGTGCGGCAATATGGAATCCGTCGCACATATAGTTTCCTCCGGTATGAATCACGGGCATGCTGTAGAAAGGTATTCCGAGCATACTGGCCACATTCTGTGGCATAATATCATCGTCGGGGCGGGGACGGTTATAGGTAAAATCGACAATGGAAACCTGGTCTTCTTCGCGGATAAACCATGGGCCGTAGTCGCGGGTCCAGTATGTATCGTGGGCTGCCACCAGAAAATCCACATTGTCCATATTCACTCCGTTGGCCTGGTATTGATTGGTTACGGTGGTGATTTGAGAATTGTTTTCAACTATGGTGATAACAGTCACAATTTCCGACATTTCGGCCACAAGTGCTATCGGAATGCCAAAGGGATAGGCAATGATAACCGACTGCATGGGCTCAAATTCGCCCACCGGGTTTATGGGGCCTTCGGGGGCATCGGTGGGATTGAAAAATTTCCCCACATCGCCTCTGTGGTCATATTCTTCCTGCGAAAGCCATCGTCCCTGCTTTAGCCGCTCAGGGGTGAGCTGTTGTGAAAAAAGAAAGGTTCCAAAACTTAGCAAAGCCAGAACCAAAAGGTATTTTTTATTCATGATTTGGTATAATAAAGCTGTTTTTTTAAGGTGACCAAATTACACATATTTCGGTTGTCCGAAGTCTTGCAATCCTATTTTAGAATTGATTTGCATTATGGGTTGAGCACTATTGTTTGCTGCCTGCCAATACCACCGTAAAGCTTTCCTGATTAAAATAACGCTGAGCCATCTCTCTCACTTCCAGAGCGGTTACCTGTTGAACCCGTTTTATGTATTGAATATAATAATCGGCGGGCAATTGCTCCTCGCTCACCATTCGCATCATTTCGCCCAAGGCAAAAGGCCCATTTAACGAACGCAACAAGCTCCCGGCCATATAGTTTTTTACCAGCTGAAGTTCATCATCGTCTACCAGCTCGTTTTTCATTCGGTCAATCTCTATGTAAATTTCATGGAGTGTGTTTTGGGCTACTTCGGAGCCAACTTCGCTAGAAATGCTGAATATATTGGCGTGTTTCAGGTTTTGAATGGAGCTGTAGATGCCATAGGTATAGCCTTTGTCTTCGCGGATATTCTGCATGAGCCGACTTCCGAAAAACCCCCCAAAAATGGTTTCGGTTAGCGACAATGCTGCAAAATCTTCATGTTGCCGACTGATGGTCAGCATGCCCATTTTGAGTGCTGTTTGCATGGCATCTTTTTGCTCAGTAAAAAATGAACCGCTTTGGGTTTCTGGCTCCGGAATTTTCTCCATAACCGGCGAAGAGACTTTGCCGGATAAATGACCTAGATGCTCGTTAACTGTTTCCAGAACCTGTGGCGTAACGAGCCCCGAAAGATAAAGATGCCAGTGAGCGGGTTGGTAGTGCTGGTTGAAAAAATTGGACAAATCGGTGGTTTTTATGGAGGTATAATCTTCGGGTTTGGCAGTTTTGCCATAGGGATGTGAGTCGCCAAACAACCGTTCGTTGAATTCCCGCTGAGCCAGATTCTTCACCTTTTTCATGCGATAATTAAAGGCCTGCACTTCCTGATCCTGCAAAACTGCAAATTCTTTTTGGGCAAAAAGCGGATTCGTGAGCACATCGGCCACCACTTCCAAAACCTTCGGGAGGTATTTATTTAAGGAGAAAATATTGACGTATGCCCGGTCGTGGGAGAGTCTGGTTTCGAAAAAAGCCCCGTAAAAATCAATATTTTCGGCTATTTGAGTGGCAGAGAAATTGCGGCTTCCCTCTTTCAGCATTTTGTTGGTATAGAAAGCCTGAAGGGTTTTTTGCTTATAGGTAGTTCCGGCGGGAATGGAAATCTGAAGTTTAACCAATTCCTGGCTGCCCAGATTGAGATAATGCATTGGAATCTGATTGTCCAAACGGGTTTGCTTAACCTCAGGTATCTGAAGCTGACTGATGGGATACAAAGGGGGTTGCAGAGTTCTGTTGATGGTCATGGCTACAAATGTTTGGCTTTATAAATCAGGGTATTGCTGTTTTCGGCGGTAAATATTTCGCGGGCTATTCGCTGAATTTGTTCGGGGGTTACGCTTCGGTATTTCTCCACTTCGTGGTTGATGTCGCCGGCGCTGCTCAGGTTTTCGAATAGGGCGAGATTTGTAGCTTTGTTCAACAGGCTCACCTCGCCAAACACCATGGTCGATTCCATTTTGTTTTTCACTTTCTCCAACTCTTCATGACTCACCAAAACGTTTTTCAGCAATTCCATTTCCCCCCATAGGGCTTCTTCGGCGGCTTCGAAATCAATTCCCCGGGAAAGTTTTCCGCTAAAGATAAAGAGTCCGTTGTCCAAATCGCCGGTGAGATAGGCATCGAGTTCGGTAAACAAGGCTTTTTCTTTCACCCATTTGCGATACAATCTTCCGGAAGTTCCGCCCGATAAAATATCGCTGATGATGTCGGTGGCCTGATAGTCGGCGCTTAAACGGTGGCACATATGGAACGCCAGATAAATGCCATGAGCGGGCACATCGCGTTCCACAGACTGGCGGCGGGGCGCTGTTTGCCGGGGTTCTACGTGTAGCTTCCTTTCCAGAACCGGCCCGGCAGGAATTGAACCAAACCATTTGGCTGTTAGCTCATTAGCTTCGTCTGTTTCAATATTTCCACCCAAAACCATAATGGCATTGTTGGGGTTATAGAACCTGCCATAGAAGTCTTTAACATCGTCCATGGTGGCATTTTCAATATGGGCAATCTCTTTCCCTATGGTGTTCCATTGGTAGGGGTGAGTGGTATAGGCCAATGGTTTCAGGAGCAACCACACATCGCCATATGGCTGATTCAGATACGACTGTTTAAATTCTTCCACCACCACCTGACGCTGCACTTCGAGGCTTTTATCGGAAAAGGCCAGGTTTAGCATACGATCCGATTCGAGCCAAAAAGCAGTTTCCATATTTTCGCGGGGAATGGTGAGATAGTAGTTGGTGACATCGCTGTTGGTGAAAGCATTGTTTTCGCCTCCGGCTTTCTCTAAAGGCGCATCGTAGGATGGAATATTTTCGGAGCCGCCAAACATCAGATGCTCAAAAAGATGAGCAAAGCCGGTTTTGTCGGGATGTTCGTCGCGGGCACCCACCCTGTAGAGAATGTCCATCACCACGATGGGGGTCGATTTGTCCTGGTGCACGATGACAGTGAGTCCGTTATCGAGCGTGAATTTGTCGAAGTGAATCATGAAATGTTTTTAAGGGGGAAATGATTATTGATTTTCGAGCTTTGCCATAAACTGAGCTTCATCAATGATATAGCGTTTGTGAAATCCGGAGCCAATGAGTCCGTTTTCGTCGTAGGCTTCCACGCTGAAGGTGAGTTTGTTGCCATCCATTTCGGTGAGTTGGGCCCAGGACTGAACACGCTGACCCAAAGGAGTGGCTTTGATGTGTTTCACATGAACTTCTGTCCCCACGGTGTTTTTTCCGGGTTCGAGAAAAGGAGTCACCAATTCGAGCGATGTTTTCTCCATTAGAGCTATCATGGCGGGGGTTGCAAACACTTCCACCAGTCCCGAACCATAAGCTTTGGCGGTATCTTTGGGGGTTACAATGATTTCGAGTTCGTATTCTAATCCGATTCTAAGCATAAAGAAATTTTTTTGCAAAGGTATTTTTTTTAGCGGGTCGATAGTGACGAAAGTTTTTTTAAAGACGAATGGCATGGCTGCGTTTGATGAGAAATCAGCCTTTGGTATTCATTGAAGAATATGCAGGTTCTTGCGGACAATGCTGATATAAAAAAAGCATAAGCTCCATGTCTGGAAAGCCATGGAGCTTATGTAAATCACGCTGTGCGTATCAAACCAAAAATATTTTTGCGGGTTGGTTTTTCCATCGAAATTGAAATTCAAGGACATACCGACAATGTGGGCAACGACCAAACCAATATGGATTTATCTGACAAAAGAGCCAAATCGGCTTATTTGCACCTGATAGAAAAGGGAATTGCATCGAGCCGCTTATTGTCGAAAGGATATGGCGAAACACAGCCAATAGCAACAAATCAAACCGATGAAAGCAGAGCGCAAAACCAAAGAACTGTTTTCCTTATAAAAAAATAAAACCACAGTTTTTAAAACACAATTCAAAAATGCAACTATA
>DYSN01000268.1 GCA_020718205.1 Draconibacterium orientale | reverse complement strand
TAACAATATGTACTATAATATTATTTGCAGTTTGCATTACAGGATGGCCATTTGTTGTATATATAATATACACTCCTCATCCGGGAACACCTAAAACCTAAGTTCCGAATAATTGTAGCAATGAAAAAAAATAAATCATTTGATACCAACATGTTGATAAGATGTCTGAGAAAGGAGTCGGATTTATTATTTCAACTTTTAAGTTGATTTATATAAACTTGCAAGCATGACAATAGACTCACATTATGTCATTTATAAATGAAACCAAACAATTGGAATGCTGATAAAAAAATAGCTTTTGACAACTGCAAGAGGCCTCTTATTCGAGGAAGTATTGTTTCTCTCTAGTCCATTACTTGAGATGGCCACATGAAGAAGAATAAATAGCTGATCAAACGAGGTAAAAAATGCAAATCAATGGTGTGATCGTTGGCTATGATCCAGGAGGAAATGGTAAAAATGGCTTGGCCTGCCTGGATGTTCAAAATTCACACCCCAAAGGCATTAAAATAATCACATTGGAAAATGCCGAGTCAGTGATACAGTCTATATCAACAAGTTCAGACATTATTGGTCTGGGGGTTGATACCTTAACCTGTTGGTGTACAGGAAAAAGCGGCTGGAGACCGGCCGACCTTTGGTTAAGGCGAAAATATCCAGTTGTTAGCCGCAGCGTTATGAGCCCCAACACTCTTTCAGGCTCCATGGGCTTGAACGGCATGTCCGTGTTGATCGAAATTGCGAAACATTCAAAAAAAGTTGTCTTGTCAGAAACCCACCCAAAAATTTTATATTATGCTTTGAACGAGAATCAATATGATTACAAAAGAAATCATATTGAAATGGATGACTATCTTTCAGATAAATTTGAGCTACCGATAAAAACATCCAATGATCATGAGTGGGATGCTGCTATTTCCGCATATGCCATTTTTAAGGGTATGACCCAATCCTGGTCGCTCGATCTTCATGCTTTGCTACCCGTTGAAACAGGAAGAATCGTGACTCCTTGTGGCTTTACCCATTATTTTTGGCCGGGACAACTTTGACGATCTCGCAACAAGAAATTTGGTGATATCACATTTTACATTGCACAAAGGAGGGATGAAGATGGGAAAATGGGCTTACATTGCGACGACTGCTGGCGCGCCGATGTCGAAAACGCTGGCTTTAGCTGAGGGGACAGCTCTTCATAGATTGAGGAATACGCCTGTTCCAGGAACAACTCCCGGCTTAATCCATCGCTCGCATTATTCAGGGGGGACGAAAGCACCTCACATTGACGATCTCCGGGTTGGAGACGAGATCGTACTGATGTACGACTTTATGGATACCGGACTTGTCTATCCCCTTGCCAGATTCAAAATTCTCGACCCTAATGATCCTACTAATCAAATTTATCTAAGAGAGATGGAACTGAATCCTCAACCATACGAAGGATCACCCCCACTCATAGTGCTCCAGCAAGGTGAAAGATTACAACCGGACTACATCGGAAATGTTGACAGAGGGCCTAACAACGACCAACAAGGACAGCATCTTGCGTTAATCGTTTACCAGCTATCAGCGGGGCCACCGAAAAACGCAATTGGAAAAATTTTTCGGAGGAACCCGAGAGAAATAAATAATACAATCTTACCTTGGTCGGATGTTGAGAAACAGTTGGTCAATGAATATGATGAGAAATTTAAGGATACGAAAGAACGAAAGAAGCAGTTGAAATCACTTGTCCCGAATTGTATCGATATTAAAATCGAATTGGAAGATATGCTTGGCACCCTGTGGCGTGACAGACTCGACGGCCGTGGCAAACAGCTTCTTATCAATGCCAAGCATCTTCTTAGACAAGGGGCTGAATCAACTTTCAATAATGCCTTCGGCAGCTCTACATTACCGGGTTACTGTTTAATAGCGTTGGTTGAGTATGAAATGCTCCGACTTCTTAAAAAAAAGGCCGATATCA
>DYSN01000267.1 GCA_020718205.1 Draconibacterium orientale | reverse complement strand
GGAAAAACAGATTTCCGCATACAGGTACTGCTGATCTGCCTCCAGGATTACCTGATTTCCTGCATGGGCGTGCCCCATGAACAGAAGGGATAAAAGAATAAAAAGACCTGATGGCAACATACCGTAACGGTCTGGAATCATCATCACCATGCCAGTAAAGCTGATTATGGGTTCGCATGAAATAATAAAGGTTGGGCTATCGCAGCAATTCTCGGTGAACGAAAAATGGTAGAATATCTCACTGTTTAGAAAATTTTAAATATAGTTTTTCGTAAAACCGATTATCTTAAAATATCATAACTATATGATATTATTCGAAATAAAAATCTAGACTTTTCCCTTTAAATAAGCTATAAATATCAACAGCTTATTTAAAGGGAATCATGAGGGAACCAAAAAAACATCTGAGCTTCTCCGCTCTCAGTCAAGCACTCTCTGAACATTTCGAGAACTTGCCAGATACGCGTCAGGCTGCAAAAACTGCTTACAGCCTCCACGATATCTTGATGAGTGCTTTTGCAATGATGTATTTCCAGGATCCTTCCCTTCTGGCATTCCAGCGTCGGATGCAGGATAGCATCCATCAAAACAATCTAAAAAGCTTTTTTGCGGTTGACTCCATTCCAAAGGATACCCAGCTTCGCGCCGTTATGGACCAGTTGCCCGCTGAGCATTTTCGCCCATTGTTTCCGAAAATACTCTCAGCCCTGCAACGGGGTAAACAGCTTGAAAAGTATCAAGTGCTCGGGGATCACTACCTGGTAGCGCTGGATGGTTCACAATACTTCTCATCCGATTTCATTCAGTGTCCGGCGTGTCTTGGCAAAAAATCTAAAAATGGCACTCAGCGTTACCATCACCAAATCCTTCAGGCTGCCGTCATCAAGCCTGGGTTAAAGCAGGTTATTCCGTTGAGCCCAGAAGCGATCCAAAACAGCGACGGTCAAAAAAAACAGGACTGTGAAATCAATGCCGCCAAAAGAGTGCTTCCAGTGATTCGAAATCAGCATCCGAAGCTTAAAATAATTCTCGTCGCAGATGGCCTTTATTCCAAACAGCCCTTTGTTGATCTGCTCAAAGAACAGCGCATGTCGTTTATCCTGGTTGCCAAACCAGACGATCACAAAATCCTTTTTCAATGGGTACACGAGCTCATGGGTCTGGATGCCGGCAGCAGCCTGACAATTACGGATAAAAAAGGCCGAAATCACCTGTATCAATGGGTCGCAGATGTTCCCTTAAACGGTACTGCAAATGCCGATCAAATCAACTTCTTTCAATATCAGATCCGTGAGAACGGCAAAATCGTTTATCAAAATAGCTGGGTAACGGATCTGACCGTCAATAAACGCAATATCGTCGAAATGGTTCAGGCGGCACGAGCCCGCTGGAAAATCGAAAATGAAACCTTCAATACATTAAAAAACCAAGGCTATCACATTGAGCATAACTTCGGGCACGGTAAAAAGAACCTGTCGATGAATTTCTTTATCCTGAACCTCTTGGCCTTTTTTATCCATCAGATACTTGATCTGTGTGATCCCATCTATCAGCGCTGCCGTACAAAATTCAGCTCTCGCAAAGAATACTGGAACCAATTGCGCTGCACCTTTCGCGTGCTGTGCTTCAACAACTGGGAACATATGCTCAACTTTATCTGGAATCCACCTGAAATCAGACCCCCCTGATTAAAAATCACTGATACTACCCGAACCCATTATTATCATCGGCCATTTCGGTCAAGAGCGTTGGAGCACGTCCGAATGCACACCTTCTGATCCCCATTCCAAGTTCCGGATAACAATTTCCGGATAAATACTATTTTCTTTCACACTTTTGTATTAACCTGCTCCCAATTTTTTTCACTTTGTTTGACTTCTTTGCTCCATACAATTAATTTGAACCTTCAGCGAGAATTGCTGGGTTAAGTACCTGTTTATTGATGGTGTGCACTTCAATATGCGGGTAGTCAGAGCC
>DYSN01000028.1 GCA_020718205.1 Draconibacterium orientale | reverse complement strand
CAGAAGCCAGGAAGCTTTTACCGCAGCCCGTTGCACCGGTTATTAAAACCGATTCACCTTTTTCAGCATAGTCCGAAATAATATGGATTTTTAGCCTGTTTTTGGCCATAGTAATCTATATTTTGACCTATTCTATCATCCGAAACAGGGGGTCAGAATAGTCCGAAATATCCAATTAGACGATTATTACCTTTTTGACCATCAATTTAAACTGATGGTTGCCTGTACCCAAACAAGTTTACTGGCCTGGATTTGACAATTATTGAATTTTTTTTCTGAATCATTTATTTTTAACAAATAAATACTATTTTTGCAGCCCAATTGCGGATGTGGCGTAATTGGTAGCCGCGCTAGACTTAGGATCTAGTGTCGTGAGACGTGGGGGTTCGAGTCCCTTCATCCGCACAAAGCCGACTTAGTTCGGCTTTTTTTATGCCAAAAAAGAGTCCCCGGCAACCAGGAACTCTCTGTTTCTTCCATTTTTTCTCAGTAGAATTATTCCTTATAAAATCCTGAATTTTTAGCTAAATCGCGTTGCGATTTTAGCAAATTCACAATGTTCAAGGTCAAAGTTTTACTCTCGGCCATCAAATCGAGGAACAATTTGGTGTTTTTGGTGCCCGTTTTAAATTTTTTCAAGCGTTTAATTTGTGCCAAAATGTATTCATTAATGGAAGCCATAATTTCTTTCTCTATTTGAATAACATCTACAATCTTTTGGTACTTATTCTCTTTAATCACCTCGATAACAAGACTTGTAAAACTCTCCATCTGATTGCTCAACTCCAGCAAATGTTTGGATTGATATTCTCCAACAGGTTTATGATTATTATCCACATGCTCGAAAGCCGGGTTAGAAATATACATTATATTATGCCCAATTTCACGCATATAGTCCAATACCAGCGTATAATACTGCGCCGATGGCAACGAATCGTCATTCATTTTATCAACAATGGATTTAATATTATCCTTGGCGTATTTCACTCTTTTATTGAATTCTTTCGATTTACTCAAAGCATGTGACAAATTTTTGCGATTGTCGCTTACCAAAGCCTGCAAAACATTGGAATAAATATCAGACACCGCATGTAGCGACTCCACAGAGTTAATATTACATTCCTCATATATGTCTTTTAGAGAAATAGATTCGCTTAATACGGTGGCTGTCTCTTCTTCGTTTTCCTGTTCCTTAACTTTCTCTTTTAAATGCGAGTTGATAATGCCATATATACCCGCCAATACAAACAATCCAAGAACAATAGGCCCGCCAATTTTAGTTAATATTGCCACAATAAAGGCCACAGAAAAAGCTGCAAAAGCAGTAAAAAACCAACCCAAAATAACTGAAATAACTCCTGTAATTCTATATACTGCACTTTCCCTGCCCCAGGCATTATCGGCCAAAGAACTCCCCATGGCAACCATAAAAGTAACATAAGTTGTTGATAGCGGGAGTTTATGCGATGTTCCGTAGGCAATTAAAATACTGGCAACTACCAGATTAACGGAAGCTCTGATAACATCAAATGCAGGTTTTTCTCCATTTATAATGATGTCGTCGGCTTTTGTAGCATCGAACTGTTTACTTAAAAAAATCATTAATGGTTTTGGCATCACAGCCGATACACGTTGGTTCATTCTTATGGTTGATCTAACCAAAACTTTGGAAAAAAGTGTGGAACCAAAGCGCTCGTCGCCCTGGTCTTGCCTGCTTAAATCTATAGATGTTTTAATAACTTTTTTAGCTTTCTTATTAAATATTAATGTCAAAACCATGACAACGCCCGCAAGCAAAAGAAAACCAAAAGGCGTTTCAACAGGCTTAGATAAACCAAACATCAGAAAAGAGTCGGGGTCACTACCCGGATTGGCCATAAAATCGAGATATGCGGAATAACCTGCCAAAGGAACCCCAATAAAATTCACCAAATCGTTTCCGGCAAAAGCCATGGCCAGGGCAAAAGTTCCAGCCAGCACAATCACTTTTGAAACATTCACTTTAAACAACCAGATGAATATCTGCAAAAGAACTGTCCAGGCAACCATACTACCCGGAATTATCATTGAAACATTCTGGTCTACCCAATCAGAAAGCGAAATGCCCGAAGATAACTGAAAAGCAGCGAAACTACTTCCTTTCAACCCCTTAATGAGCATGAAATAGGTAATGGCAGTAATAGAAAGTCCACCCCAAAACGAACCCAATATTTTCATTCTTTTTTGAAAACTGAACGAAAATATCATCCTGCTAATATATTGAATGATTAAACCCGCAATAAAAGCAATAACCACCGAGACTAATATTCCGAAAATAATGGCAAGAGCCTTCCCGGTATTAATAAATTGCGCAATCTCCATGGTATTGTCATTCATCACCTTCAGAAATGCGATGGCCACACCGGCACCCAGTAATTCAAATATCATTGAAACAGTGGTAGAAGTGGGCAAGCCCAGTGAATTAAACGCATCGAGAAGTATAACATCGGTAATCATTACGGCAAAGAAAATAATCATCACCTCTGAAAACAGGAATAACTGGGGATTAAAAATACCCTTACGTGCAATTTCCATCATACCAGTAGAAAAAGTGGCACCTACGATTACCCCAAGCAATGCAACCACCATAATCCATTTAAAACTTGCAATTCTGGAGCCTACTGCGGAGTTTAAAAAATTTACCGCATCATTACTTACGCCAACAATTAAATCAGAGATAGCCAGAATAAATAACAGACCAACGATAATAATATAATAATTATCCATCTATTTTTTTCGGCAAAAATAAAACTAATTCAGTTCCATTTCATTATGCAAACTTTGATAAAACAATTTTAAAATTTATACTGTTTCGATTTAATGTTGATTTAACCTATCTAATTGAAATTCTTTAAACTAACTCTGGTTCCATTTTGATAGCCAACCACAAAAGCATCGATAAAGCCTTTAGCCTGCAACTCCTTGCTATAAATCCGGGCTTCTTCAACCGATTTAAATCCACCGACAATAATCTTATGCCAGCCGCCGGAATGGTCAATATAGATGGGTTTGGTTATATCATAAATACCTTCAAATACGCTCAAGGGGTATTGATTATTTTTCAAAGAAAGAATCTGAACACCAATTATGTCACCTTCGGTTGGGATATTTTTATTCAAATCCTCCACCGGATACACTTTTTCGTTTTTCTGTTTTTGCTCAACCGGCATTTTGGAATCGGTCTGTTGTTCGGCAACTGCAAAATTCAAAGCTTCTTCAAGACTAATCTTGCTATTATTTCTATAAATAACAACAAATGCATCAGAACTCTTCGACTTACTCCTAAGTATATTTCGCATTTCCCTAGCTTTCAATAGCTTATTGTAGGAACCAACACTGTATTTGTACCAGTTATTTTCAAAACGCTCGGTTACTTGCTCATTAATACCATAGTCCTTCCCTATTTTCTCTACAGAAACCTTAGTTCTGGAAGCCATAATCTGAACAGAGAATATCGTTTCGGGCCATGCTTCTTCTTTTATCGGAACCCAGTTTTCTTTGGTGATGACTTCCTGCTCCAATTTATGATTTATAGCCGGATTATTATTAGATTTCTTTGGTAAAGTATCTATAACCACTTTTTCAGGTACTATCTCAACAGGTTCTGAAATAATCTTCTTTTCTTCAATTGCTACCTTTTTCGGCTCGTAAACCGAAGGATCCAACTCATATTTAATTTTGGAATGTTTACCCCGTGATGTGTTAAATTTATATACAAAACCCAAACTGTTATAATTAATCATATCTGTCTTAATTCCTCCTTCTTTGGCATCAACCCAATCGGAAGTTACCACATACAACATGCCTTGCATATTCATGGAAAAATTCTTTGTAATTAAATACTCGATTGTTAACGAACCCGGAATGCTTAATGCTCCTTTTTTACTAATTGCCATCAGATTATTTCCGTCGGCTGGCATTATATCATTGTATAATTCAGAATCCCACATCAGATAACCGGCGCCAAAACTTGAATACACATTCAACCTATTGGAGCCAAAGCGTGTTCTCGTTAACAGATAAACCAAATTGATATTGGCCATTAAATGTGCCCCCATCAATGATGACTTAAAATTCATGTGCGCCGACTTTTTATGCCCGCTTAAGCCCCCGTACAAAAACTGCCCCCGCAAACCAATCACTGGCGAGAGCTCCTTGCCGATATTCAGACTTCCAATTGGCTGAATTTCTATTGGGAATTTGTGGTCTGGCACATAGTCATATCGCTTAATATCACCAAAAAAAACTGTAATGCCACCTTCTGCAGAAATGAACCAGCGGTTGGGCTTAATTTTTTGTGCACTTGTTTTTAGTCCTTGAACCATAAAAACAGCCAACAATATAAACACGTAAGTTGAAAACTTCATCATTATAATTCTAATTTCGAAATTTGTTTAATCAATCAGTTGCGGCAAAATTAACAATTTACCAATTCTATTATTCACAATTGATTACGTTAATCATTTTATTCTACCAAAATTAATCATATAGGATAACCATTTCACTATGGTTTCACGTCTGATTAATTAGCAAACTAAATTATAAATTAAACACGACTCATTTTTAATAAATTAAATAAATATTAACATTTTAAACTTAATAAAATCCCTGCGCTTTACACCAAAAATCAATGAAATCGCTCTATTTTTGAGAAAAAAAAAGATGAGTCGTCCGGTTATTTTATTGTGCCTATTGTTAATTTTCTCCACACTAAAACCTGCTCAATCGAACAGCCCCTGCAATGGCAATTTCCAGTTAAAAACTCAAAATCAAATCTCGCCTGTTATCTGCATTCGCAATATAGATTATATGGATTTGTGCAACATGGAAAGAGAAAAGGAGCCACAATCCAACCCTGCAAACAGCGCGGGAATTTTTGAAATCTTTGGTAAAAAATACCAGAATGTGACCCGGAAATCAAATCAACTGCAGGGTGTCGTATATTATATTGTAGCTGGACATGGCGGCCCTGATCCCGGTGCTCAGGGCAATAAAGATGGGCATATAATGAGCGAAGATGAGTATGCCTACGACATAAGTCTTAGAGTGGCACGGGAATTAATAAGCCATGGTGCATTGGTTTACATGATAACCAGAGATAATGATGATGGCATTCGAGATGATGAATTTCTTGCGAATGATAAAGACGAAACCGTTTGGAAGAATCAGAAAATTCCATTTGGAGTTAATAGCAAACTACGGCAGAGAACCCGGGCTATAAACAGTCTCTACAATAAAAACAAGGGAAAATATCAACGAATGATCGAGATTCACATCGATTCCAGACAAATCAGCGAAAGGGTGGATGTTTTTGGATATTACAATTCCAAAAGAAAGCTTTCCAAAGAGTTCGCCAACAATATTATAAACACCATTGCCGAAAAGTATAAAAAACACCAGCCTAACAGAGGGTTTAGTGGCATTTCTCAATCGCGCGATGGCTTATTTATGCTGAAATTCTCTCATCCAACTGCTTGCTTTCTGGAATTGGGAAACATTAAAAATCCGGCTGACCAGATTCGTTTTACAAAAGCCGAAAACCGACAGGTTATTGCTGATTGGATTACAGATGGCTGTATTAAGGACTATCGGAAATAGAGCATTCTATCAGCGATATTTTCCCGCCATTTAACTTTTAAATAATTTTGCTTTTTATGGGTTTCATTTATCAACTATGATTATTTTTGCCGCACTATTCCAGAGAGCTTTAAACTCTATCCAAAGTTTTTAAAAAATTATTTTGTCAATAGAAAAAATAATAGTAATTTTGCAGCCCGAAATTTGAAAAATAAAGACACAAAAATATGTATTTAACATCAGATAAGAAAAAAGAAATTTTTTCAGAGCACGGTAGCGACCAGATAAACACAGGAAGTGCAGAAGGTCAGGTAGCTTTATTTTCTTTCCGTATCAAACATCTAACCGAACACCTGAAAGCCAATAAGAAAGATTTGGTTACCCAGAGATCCCTAGTTAGACTGGTTGGTAAGCGTAGAAAGATTTTAGACTATATTAAATCGAAAGACATTGAGCGTTACCGTAATATCATTAAGGCATTAGGACTCAGAAAGTAGTTATTCAACAACGATTAACTAATTTAAAATAAAATAAAAAAACCCAATAAGGCAATTTTATAGATTGCCTTTTTTGGTATTTATGCCTGAAAAAGAAACAAAAAAAACTAAGAAGAGAAATTATGTCACAAATTGGGATTACCAAAAACATTACCATGGCCGATGGTACCATCATTAGCCTGGAAACCGGTAAACTGGCCAAACAAGCCGATGGAGCAGTTGTAGTAAAACAAGGCAACACCATGTTGTTAGCCACCGTGGTTTCTGCCAAAGAAGCTAAAGAAGATGTGGATTTTATGCCCCTTTCGGTGGAATATCAGGAAAAATATGCTGCTGCCGGAAAATTTCCTGGCGGTTTCTTTAAGCGTGAAGCACGCCCATCGGAATACGAAATTCTTATCGCCCGTTTAGTTGACAGAGCTCTGAGACCCTTGTTTCCCGATAATTATCACGCCGATACAATGGTTCAGATTTCCTTGATTTCTTCCGACAAAAATATTTTTCCCGACAGTCTTGCAGCGCTTGCCGCTTCGGCTGCAATCGCCGTTTCCGATGTCCCATTCAATGGCCCTATTTCCGAGGTAAGAGTAGCAAAAATTGATGGGGAATACGTTATTAACCCTTTTATCGACCAACTCGCCAATGCTACAATAGACCTTATGGTAGCTGCAACCATGGAAAACATTATGATGGTGGAGGGAGAAATGAAAGAAGTGAGTGAAGCCGAAATGCTCGAAGCTCTTAAAACAGCTCACGATGCTATCAAAATTCAATGTCTGGCTCAAATAGAATTTGCCGCTGAAGTTGAAAAAGCAAATCCAAAACGCGAATACTGCCACGAAACAAATAACGATGTGCTTCGTGCTGAAATGGAACAAAAGCTCTACGTTAAAGTTTATGAAATTGCTGGTAAAGGTTGGGGAAAACATGATCGTTCCGCTGCCTTTAAAGCCATTGTAACCGAATTCTCCGAATCGTTAACCGAAGAACAACGTGCCGAATATGGCTCGCTCATTGGCCGATATTTTCACGATATAGAAAAGAAAGCGGTGAGAGACTATGTGCTCAACGAAAGAAAAAGAATTGATGGAAGGAAACTAAACGAAATAAGACCTATCTGGTGTGAAGTTGATTATCTGCCTGGCGCTCATGGCTCTGCGGTATTTACTCGCGGCGAAACCCAGTCGTTGGTAACTGTGACCTTAGGCAGCAAAATGGACGAACAGATGATTGATGGCGCTGTATTCGAAGGCAAAAACAATTTCCTGTTACATTACAACTTCCCATCGTTCAGCACAGGTGAGGCTAAACCCAACCGCAGCACCAGCCGCAGAGAAATCGGACATGGAAACCTGGCTCTTCGTGCACTTAAATTTATTATCCCTTCACGGGAAAAAGTTCCCTATACTATCCGTATTGTTTCAGATATTCTGGAATCGAATGGCTCATCATCCATGGCTTCGGTTTGCGGTGGCACTTTAGCACTTATGGATGCAGGTATTCCAGTCCCAAAACCGGTTTCTGGTATCGCCATGGGCTTAATTACCGATAATACTTCCGGTAAATATGCAGTTCTTTCCGATATTCTTGGCGACGAAGATCACTTAGGTGATATGGACTTCAAGGTTACCGGCACACGCGATGGTATAACCGCCTGTCAGATGGACATTAAAATTGATGGTCTTCCCTATAATATTCTCGAAGAAGCTTTGGAACAAGCCCGTCAGGGAAGGCTCCATATTCTGGGCGAAATGGAAAAAACCATTAGCGAACCCCGTGCAGAATTTAAACCACACGTTCCCAGAATCGAAAAAATATTTATCCCCAAAGAATTTATTGGTGCTGTTATTGGTCCCGGTGGAAAAATTATTCAGGATATTCAAGCTACCACTAAAACAACCATTGTTCTCGAAGAAGTTGGAAACCAGGGAGTTATTGATATATTTGCCGAAGATAAAGCTTCTATTGATGCAGCCATTGCACGCATTAAAAGCATTGTTGCCAAACCCGAAGTTGGCGAAATATATCATGGCACTATCAAATCAATCACCTCATTTGGAGCTTTTGTTGAAATAATTCCTGGAAAAGAAGGTTTATTGCATATTTCGGAGATTAAGTGGGAAAGAGTTGACAATGCTGAAGATGTATTGAAGGTTGGCGAAAAAATCGATGTTAAACTTTTGGAAATCAATGAAACTACAGGAAAACTGAAATTATCGTCGAGAGTTTTATTACCAAAACCAGAAGGGTATATTGAAAAACCACCCAGACCAGAAAGACCCGCAGGCGAAAGAAGTTTCGACAGAGGCGGCGACCGTGGCGGTGATAGAAACAGAGGAAATGGTGGAAACCGCGACCGCGACAGAAACGACCGCGACAGAGATAGAAACAATCGTGATAGAAGAAGATAGTGTAACCCATCGAATGCAATCACGTATAATTAGTCTTAGTTTTATAAAATTGAAAATAAATAATTTGGTATGAGGCAACTAAAGATTACCAAGCAGGTAACCAATCGCGAAACAGCATCATTAGATAAGTACCTACAGGAAATTGGTAAGGTTGAGTTGATTACTGCAGATGAGGAAGTAGAATTAGCCAAAAGGATTAAACAGGGAGATAAACTAGCCTTAGAAAAACTGACCAAAGCAAATCTTCGCTTCGTTGTATCAGTATCTAAACAATATCAAAACCAAGGACTTAGCCTTCCCGATTTAATCAACGAAGGAAATATGGGCCTAATCAAAGCCGCTCAGCGTTTCGACGAAACCAGAGGATTTAAATTCATTTCCTATGCTGTTTGGTGGATTCGACAATCCATTCTTCAGGCTTTGGCAGAGCAATCGCGTATTGTAAGGCTGCCACTGAATAAAATTGGATCTATCAATAAAATTAACAAAGCCTATGCTCATCTGGAGCAAGTGCTCGAAAGAGAACCCAAAGCCATTGAAATAGCTAATTACCTCGAAATTCCGGTTGAAGAAGTTAAAGAATCGCTGAAAAACAATGGTCGTCATATTTCAATGGATGCTCCACTCCTTTCGGACGAAGAAACCAATATGTACGATGTGTTGAAGAACGAAGAAGGAACAACCCCAGAGACAGAATTGCTTTACGATAGTTTGCGTAAAGAAATCGATAGGGCCGTTTCCACGCTCACCCCTCGTGAAGCAGATGTAATTCGTCTTTATTTTGGCCTGGGTGGAAGCCATCCAATGACACTGGAAGAGATTGGCGAGAAGTTCGATTTAACCCGGGAACGTGTTCGGCAGATTAAAGAAAAAGCCATTCGACGTTTAAAACACGCCAGTCGTAGTAAAATTTTGAAGACTTATTTAGGGTAAACTCCCAATATAAAGTACGAAAAGCTGATTTAATCAGTTTTAAAAAACCCAGAAGATTCTTCTGGTTTTTTTATGTCTCAAATCTTTCCTGCAAAAACCATTAAACCCTTTTATAGAAAAATTATCGAATAAAACCTTACCTTTGTTTTAGGAAATGAGTTATGAGGAAAAGCAATCTCACGATTGATGAGTTACTATTGAAGATTAATCGACTTGAAACTGAAAATAAAAAGCTCAGAATACGTCCGTCGATGAATAGCGAAGATGCTAATATTATGGCTTTTATGCAAACCAAGAGTTTAATGGCCGAAGCGACGCTCGATGCCACTGACATCGAGTCTGTCATTAGCATATCGTTTGGGTATTTACTAAAAATGGCTCATCTCCATGGTGCACTTTTTGTCAGCCGTGACGAAAATAGCGATGAAATAAAAATACTTAAAACCACGGGAATCCCTAAAAAATTCATGGCAGATATAAACCGAAATCAAACGACTTCAGAATATCTTGCATTCCTCTTCCCCGAAAAAATATCTATTCAAGAAATAGCATCAGCACCGCCAGACGCGTTTATAAAAAACAATTTTCTTAGCTTTACAACTTATGTTGTTATGCCAATTATTGATTTCCCGCATATAAAAATCTCTCTTTTTCTTGTTTCTAAGAGAGAATTTATCAATTATTCCTACCTCAATATTATTATTCACAACCTTCGGACACAGCTAAGAAGCTCATTCACAAGAGTTTTAAATCTGGGATTGATTTCCAAAAAATGGGAGGAAGAAGAAATCCAATTAAAAACCAGAATGACTACTATCGAAAAAGCGAATATTGATTTAATGCTTCAACTTAAAAGTTCCCGGAATGACTTGAACAATACACAGGCCGAACTTAGATTTTATAAAGGCATTCTCAACGAGCAAAAGGATATTCTGGTGAGGACAAATATGGAGGGGCAGATTCTTTACCAAAATATCGCTTTCGATAATCTAAAACCAAAAACGACCGAATGCGATCTGAATAACATCTGCAACTACCTGGGAGAAGGCGACTTCCCAGGGTTGTCACAAATTATTAACGATTTTGAAAGAGGTGCAAAACAAGTCAGTTGCGAAATAAAAATGCAGTTGCTTGATGAACAACTTTGGTTTAATGTTTATTTTATTCCGATAAAAAATATTAGAGACATTATATTTGAGATTCAAATTGTAGCCAGAAATATCCATCCCATAAAAAATCTTGAAAATCAGTTAAAAAACCAGAATGAGATATTGTTAAATATAATGAACATCAATCATTCAATTGGTTTTGTAATAGATACAAGCGGAATTATTCTCACCATTACAGATAGCTGGACAACCTACTTAGGTTACCAAAAAGAAGATTGCCTCAAACAATCAATTTTCAATTATCTATCAAAAGAGCAGCAAAGGATATTCGAAAAAGCGGTAATAAATCATAGTATTTCGAATCATCAGACTGTTTTAAGTCTCAATTTTATATCCAAATCCAATAGAATGAAACCTTTCGAAGTCAGACTCTATAATTCATCATTACCGAATCAATCAAGCGCAATCATTATTGGTTCATTAAATCCTCTATAATTTTCGGGTAGCACAAATAAATAATCCGGAACTACAAACCGTCCCGGACATAAAATTCTGATTATGAGTAGGGTTTAAATAATAAACCTTTTGCGTTTATTGATGTAACTTTAAACAAATCAAAACCATCCAACCATTAATGCCATTCGGAAGGTAAAATTATTTAACGCCTGTGGATCCACGTTGATTTGTTTTTCTATATCATTCTCGGTATAATCATATCTGAGATGGATATTGTTGGTAAATCTATAGGATGCTCCCAACGACATCCGCAGATATCTCAAAACATTGAATTCCACATCGATTCCAGGCTCCAGAACCAAAAAATAATCGGTATCCCAGATGCTGTAATCCGAATCGTAGTTATCGTAATCCCAATGATAATTGTACTCATCGCGGGGATTCAACGAAACGCCACCTGCGCCAAGTAAAATAGGGAAGCTCACGTGAACCGGGGCCTTCGGAAAAATGATGGGTTGAAAAAACAATCCACCGTAACCACCAGCCAAATTATAGTCTGAGTTATTGATTCCGGAACTTTTCTCCAAATCGTTGAAAAAACCCTTTCCGGCAAAACCAAGTGCAAAGCGATGATTGATGACCCACGCCAGGCGGCCACCTGCTTCAATAGCGGGCTTTTGATCGACCTCAGAATAACCAATTACAATTCCTAAATAGCCCCCATGCTGAATACTTCCATCTGGATTACTAAACAAGGTTTTCATTGGTTTATTGGTTTCTTCCGACTGTGCCCACAGAGAGCTGATGCCAAAGAGCATCAAAATAACAGCAAATCCGATTTTAATTGTTGATTTCATATGATAATAGTTTTAATATTGACTTTTGATGACACCCGCATGTGAGTAACCACACGTGTTTTCCATAGAACGAACATGCCCGTTATCATAAACTAATTGTTTCTTTAATAGCGTCTTACGTTCCCCGAACCCATAATTGTAGATACTATTGCCGGATTTCCAAGATAAAATACCGATCCGCTTCCATAAATATCTGCATCTAAATAATCGCGGCAATTGATATAAATATTTCCCGACCCTTTAATAACTGAAACTGAATTTAATGTATAATAATTCAGCATTTCAATATTGCCCGAACCTTCGATTTGTGTGTTCACCACTTGTCCTTCGCCATCTATCTGTATATTACCCGAACCATTGACAATGGCTTCCATGGTTACACTCTGAAAATTGAATTCCATATTCCCCGATCCGCTATTTTTCAACCGGGTTTCGCTAAAGATGCCCGCACCATAAATATTTCCTGAGCCATTGATTACTGCCGAAAAATTTTCTGTTTGGAATTGCTGAAAGCGAATGGAGCCACTTCCATTCATTTCGAGTGCCTTCAAATCGGGCATATGAACTTCGACCCGCATCGGCCTGGTATTGTTGATAGTTTCATCGGAATCTACAATAAGAGCTCCATCTTGAATATGGGTTCGGATATATCGCAGCAAATTGGATTCGGCACGTACTACCACATAAAAAAGGGTGTCGTTAATGATTTCGACTTCGAAATTACCTTCGTTGGCCACTTTATCAAAACTTGCCAGTGCACGTTCTTCTTCTGTAACCAATCCATTTCCTTCGATAAAAAACTTCCTGCATGATGGAAAAAATGCCACAGCAATGCCAAGAAAAACAATTAATAATTTAGCTTTCATATATTTAAAAATAAAAATGTTTGAATATTATTTTATTGCAAATACAAGGTATTTACATAAGGGTTGCAATGCTATTTCAAATTCATGAAAATATTTCCTTCTTCAGCCTGAATATTTAATGGAAATGGTTTGGCCGTTGGCAGTCCAAGCTTCAGTGTAATAGATTGCAATGCAGTAGCAGCATCTATCATTTCTTCCTTACGTTCCAAAATAACGGTGGGGTATTGAATAACAGGAGGCTTCACATACCTGATATCAATCATATAAGACCGGGAATTGGCAAGGCTCAGATGGATATCGGTTTTATAAGTACTAAGCTTAAATTTTTCCAAATCTTCATTTAATTCTTTGATATGGATGGTTCCAAATTTTTGAATAATGTCTATGCTACCTTGAAGCTGGTTTATTTTTAAGAAATTGAATCTACTGGTGCCGGAGATTGTTCTTACATCGCCTAAATAGTATTTATCATGAGCAGAATTCATGGAAAGTTCGCCGATTTTCCCAATGTTAAGAGTTGTGGTGCTGGTGTTGGTTTCGAGCATGTCGCATTCTTGTATTTCGGCATCCAGGTAAGTCGATTCTAAATAGGATTTGGCCAATTGATTGATTATTAATCCTCCAAAAGAAACTTTGAGTTTGGTCTTACCGGTGAGATTATGGGCTTTTAAATCGCCATTAGACAAATCCACGCTCAAATCGCCTTTAAAATCAGCCAAATAAATATTCCCGAATTTATTTTGGATATTCAATTTGGAAGTCATGGGAAGATAGATAATATAGTTGATTCGCGTATAGGTTGATGAGTTAACCACTA
The DNA here is from genome assembly GCA_020718205.1 of Draconibacterium orientale. Taxonomy (GTDB): domain Bacteria; phylum Bacteroidota; class Bacteroidia; order Bacteroidales; family UBA12170; genus UBA12170. The sequence continues at coordinate 22,357 of DYSN01000028.1, read as the reverse complement.
GTTTTGACAAATCTGTGATGTCTGTCCACAAGCTATTTTGCCCGGCCAGATTGGTTTGAGCAATTATATAGAAATGTGATGAACTAAACTGCACATCGATGGCCGAAAAAAGCTTGTGTGTTTTAGATGGTTTAGAGCTGTTTACTTCAACATCAACATGAATTTTTACCGAATCCTTCTCCCAATTAACCACCTGAATATCACCATATTTATTAATTATGCTTACATCCATTTGCTGATTGAGTGCAAATGTTTTATCGTATGTTTTCGTTCTTTTATACGATTGGGCTTCGGCCTCAGAAAACAAAAAGACTGTGCCTAAAACTAAACTATATATCAACGGTTTCATAATCCTTTTCCTCCTCATTTTTATGCGGATTAAGCTGATTTCTCATATCTTCCAGCAATTTCAATTTAACTCTGTAATTCATTATCATGGCATCAATAACCTCCTTATTGTTGGCCTGGTCGTTGAGATCCTTTTTCAAGTCGTCGAAAATGGTTTTCAAGTCTTCGAGTTCCAACTGAATTTCCTGTTGCACCACTTCATCGTTTCCGGTAAGTGAAACAATATCTGTTTTAACTATATTTATTTGATTTTCATAATAGTACTGCATTTCAACGAAAGCCTGAAATGAAGAATCAGCTTGTGAATCCATCTGTGAGTTTTGGTTGGCAGAGAATTCGTTGGAAAAAATTCCACCCACATAATGAATGCTATAGCCTGCGAAGAATATCACCGCAGCTGCGGCCACCCTACCCGAAATCTGCCACCAATTCAAAGTCTTTTTCGTGACCTTAACAGTTTCAATTTTACTGAACATGTCATCGTTGGGAATTAAATCGTCAAATTCATCCCGGTTGTCTCTAACAAAACGTTCCAAATCTTCAAAGCTCTTCATAAATCTCCTCCTTTAATATTTCATAGACGCGCCTTTTTGCACGCATATACTGGCTTTTGCTGTTCGATTCGGTAACCCCCAGAATCTGAGCAATCTCACCATGATCGTATCCTTCGAGCAAGTACAATGAAAAAATCACTCTACTTCCTTCGGGCAATTGCAGCATGGCTTTTTTTACTTTTTCCACCGATAGTTCAACCGGTTTCTCATCTTCATCATGCTGCGCCGGAAAATCTTCGCAATACTTTAAATCCAGCTTTTTTCGTTTGAGCTCATTAATGCAGTGATTAACCACGATTCTTTTTAGCCAGGCTCCAAAGGTGCTGTTGTAAACAAAGCTGTCCAATTTTCTAAAAGCATCCGAAAAAGAGTCCTGCAGCATATCCTGGGCATCCTCATGGTGATTCATCATTCTACAGCAGGTATTGTACATGGCTTTATTGTACAATTTGAACAATTCAAACTGAGCACGCCTGTCGCCTTGCTTACATTTTTCAATGATGGGTTTATGAATCTCCGGATTCAGCATAAAATAATTTTAAGCACTCTTAATGGCTGTTAAACAAATCAAATTTAATTCATTTGCTTCAAATACAATTTCTTTATTCGATGGTTGCAAAGGATTCCCCGCGACGAAAGATATTATTCAAAATTTTACTGGGAAAGTACCTAAACAGGGATGATTACTACTTATAATTTAGCGCTTAAATATTTGATTTTTAATGCGAAAGGAATGGTAATTATGGCAAATAGCGGGGAAATAAAAAATATTTGTTTCAATCCATAAATATCTGCCAGAATTCCAACAATAAGCGTAGCCAAAGCCCCCATCACAAAATTCACCGTCATATAAACGCCTGTCGAAAAGCCTGGTCTTTGAACACCAACCTCTTGAATCAGAGCCAAAAAAACGGGAGCAGAACCAAAAATAACGAGTCCCATGAGTAACAATACTCCAATATTTATCCATGAATTGGTAAAAACAAAAGCAATCATAATGAGAGGAACCAGAATCGATATGGTAACGAGTGTTTTTCCCCGGCCAATTTTATCGGAAACCGAGCCCGAGATAAAGCTTCCGGCTGCTCCCGCCAATTCGAAAATGGAGAGCGTATAAGCAGCAAACCACAAGCTTTCACCTTCCGAGGTATAGTAAGCAGGAAGAAAAGTAACCAGCAAGGCTTTTAATAAACCCTGACTGAAAATATAAGCGGCAATATAGCCATAAAAGCCTCTAAGTTTTGTTAAAAGTGCTCTGTGTGAAACAGTTGGAGGTTCCAGGGAATTGTTAATCGGTTCGATTCTTCGGAGTCGCAGAAATAAAAGGAAACTGGCGAGAAGTCCAATGGGAATGATGCGAATGGTGCCTTCCAATCCCCACCACGAAACTGCCGATACAATGATTATTGGTCCCACAGACCGCCCCAATTCTGCCGAAAGGGTGTAAATGCTGATGCCCATTCCGGTTTTGGTGCCACTCACCTGCTTGATGAGCAATGGTCCCGTGACATGGAAAAATGCTGAGCTCCAGCCCATGATAAGTAAAAGAATAACCAATTGCCAATAACTTGAAGCAATGCCAATGAGACTCATGGCAGTTACCGTGACGGCTGGCATAACACTGATAAAGATTCTAAAATCTTTTCGCTCAATCCACATTCCAATGAAGGGATTTAACAGAGAAGGAATTCGTGGAATTACTGACAAGGAACCCACCATAAAATAGCTGAGTCCAAGTTTTTGAATAAGTAGTGGAAAAAGTGGAGCCAGAAAGGAACCATAAATATCGTGGAGAAAATGTGCTCCGCTAATATCCAAAACCCTGGACCAACTAAATCGCATTGCGTTCAAATACCAATTTTTTTTCGGTGGATATAGAAAGATTATAAGCTCTTGATATGAGGCGCCTTCACAATATGACCCTTCCAGCCATACCAGGCCAGATAGAGATAGCTAAACATGGGAACAAAAAACGAAAGCTGAACCCCTATCATATCGGCAACCAATCCCTGAATAGGCGGTATAATGGCTCCCCCCACAATAAACATCACCAGAACACTACTGCCCTGGCTGGTGTCATCGCCCAGGCCTTTGATGGCGAGTGTAAAAATATTGGACCACATGATAGAGTTAAATATACCAATACCCAAAATAGACCACATAGCCAGATTTCCTGACGTAAACATACCAATAAAAAGAAGCATTACGGGGAAAATTGAAAAAACCATAAGCGTTCTGCTTGCCAAAGATTTACCCACAATAAATGCCAGATAATTGAGTGCCATAAAACCAAGATAGGGCGATATTTGGCCAAATGATATGGAGTTCCTGGTATCCACAACAAAGAAAATGACACTAAAAGTGGCCATTGCTATAAGGAGCATGAGCGGATATTTCTTTTGAACAGCCATATTGCTCAGCGAGATTGCTCCCAGAAAACGGCCAATCATGGCACCTCCCCAGTAAAAGGCAATGAGTGCCGATGCTTTGGATTCATCGAGTCCTGCAATATTATCGAGTCCAATAAAACTAACCAGAATACTTCCGATGGCCACTTCGGCACCCACATATAAAAAGATAGCCAGGGCACCATATCTCAGATGCGAATAAGCAAGTGCTCCATTCGTTTTTGTCGCAGAATCTTCTTGTTGTATTTTGGGCAGCGGAACCAATTTTATAATAGCTATCAGTAGAATAAGTAATCCGGTGAGCATGAGATAAGGTTTTATTACCGAGCCAGCTCCGGATGCCCCCAAATTGAAATATTCAAAAATAAGATAGCCGCCAATTACCGGGCCAATGGTGGTTCCAAAGCTATTGAATGCCTGTGATAGGTTGAGACGGGCTGATGCCTGAGATTCGGGTCCAAGAATGGCCACATAGGGATTTGCAGCAATTTGCAATACCGCAAAACCAAGCCCCAAAACGAATAAAGCCGACAGAAAAAACCCATAATAGTGGAATTGTGCAGCCGGATAAAATAGCGCGGTACCGATTGAAGATAAAAGGAGTCCGACGATGATACCGTTTTTATATCCAATTTTATTAATTGGATCGCCATAGAGTCGCGAAATGGTAAAATAAATAAAACCACCAACAAAATAAGCTCCAAAAAAGGCAAATTGAATAAGCATGGCCTGGAAATATGTGAGGCTAAAAACGTTCTTCAAATGTGGAATCAGAATATCGTTAAGAACGGTAATGAATCCCCATATAAAAAACAAGGATGTAAGAACGGTGATGGCAACAGTGTTTTTGGAATTGCTTTGGGCAGGTGTGTTCATATTTTTATTCCTTTTGATTTTCGTTATCATTTGAATCGGGCTCATCATTCGATTTGGGTGTCGAATAAATTTTGTAGATTAAAAATCCAACCGCAAATATAAAATGTGCTATTACTACGGCTACAATTATAGTAACAAACGATTTATCGCTCATAGGTACAGTTTTTTTGGTAAAAGTAGATTTTTTTAGAAATGAAATTGACTTTCATTGCATATTCTGCACAATCTAGTTAATGAAAAGGTAACAGGGTGGCTATCTGGCGTGAGTTACTCAAGCGCCCATGGACAAATATTTGAAGGGATTTCTGTGGCGGCTTTCGCTGATTACCAAGGGTGTTCCTTCGAATTGATAGGGTATGCTGACATAAAAAACAGAGCCTCTGCCCTCTTGCGATTGAACTTGCATTACACCACCTAAAATATCCACAAAATTTTTGGCTGACGACAGGCCTATTCCCAACCCATCGTAAAGTACTTCGCCATCTTTCCGCCAAACCTTACAGAAATTATTGTAAATCAGCGATAATCTATCAGCGGGAATTCCTATTCCGGTATCGCTTACAATATATTCGAGGTAATGATCGTAAAAGTCGATATTGAGCTCTATGGTGCCTTCTTTAGTAAATTTGAAAGCGTTATCAATCAGATTTCCAAGAATTTTTTGCAACATCCTTGGATTCGAAACAAATTCCTTACTCAACATATCTTTGTTGGTTTTGATTTTCATCTCGATTTCCCCCTTATAGAGCGCAGCTTTCTTGTACTGATATTCTTCAAATATTTCGAAGAGTAACTGGTACGGGTCTATTTTTTCGCGAAGTAATTGGGTTTTTTTATTGAATTGAAGATTTGCCACTTCAATCACATCCTCAATCAACTCGGTGAGATGATTGCTCGATTGAATGATTTCATTGATAAAATCAGCCTTTTCTTCTTCGGTGAAGCCCGGATCTTTCAACAAACTGGAAAACCCCACAATGGCATTCATGGGTGTTCGAATTTCGTGCGACACATTTGCCAGAAACGCACCTTTCAATCCATCTACTTCTTTCTCCTTAAAGCGCAATTCGTCCTCTAAAGCTATAATTTTTGCCTCTAAGGACTTTACATAGTTAAAATCAATCATAGTTATTTCCCCCTAACTATCAAATTTAAGAATTTTCACAAATCTGGAATCAAAAATCCTATTAATTTCAAATAAATTATTTCTGTAATACATTTTTTTATTAACAATAAACACCTGACAACTTCATTTCGGCTTTGTTGAAATTAGTTTGAATGATTGCCTTGTTTGGGCATTTTATGAGATGCGGATATTTTTCAGTAAAATGAATCGGTTTTTATCGCAAAAATGGCCGAAATGGCCAAAACATGACAAAATTAACAAATTTTGGAGCCTGAAAACACCCGAAATCGAACACGCATGCCTCGTATGGCAATGCAAAAAAACGCATTTTTTGATGATTTTTTAAAATTCTACATGCCTGATTAATAGCTATTTAAATAATTTAACAAAAAATATTTTACTTTTTTTTCCAAAAAAGGGGTAACATTTTTTCAAAAACACTCATTAATAGATAAAGAGAAATTAAAAACATTCGACTATGAAAAACATTCAACATTTTATTCTGAATCTGGCCTTTGTTGTCAGTATCATGTTTAGTGCTGCTTTGGGTTTTGCTCAAACAGACGATTACCATTGTAATTTAATTTGCGTGAATCAACCAGACTACATTTTGGTGGGGGTTGGGGTTGATTTGTACAATGGTAGCAATGAGTTAATAGGAACTACTGTTACCGATGAGGCTGGTTTCTTTCATTTCGATAATCTAACCATAGGAGAATCCTATGTGGCAAAGTTTTCTTACGATGCGGAAAATGGATTTGTGGACTTAGAAGATGCCTTCACTCTATTAGAATATTTGTCTGGGAATGTAGAATTAAATGAATACCAATTAATTGCTGCCAATGTGGATGGCAATAATGAAGTGAATATTAATGACTTTAGTACCATTTTATATAATTACTACATTCTACAGCAGGATTTTCCCATTGGAAACTGGATTATGCCCGACTGGGAATTTACCTTAACTGGCGAAAAAGGTACCGGAGGTCCTCAACACACAGTATCGCTTGGAGATATAGAAATGGACGATGATTTGCCAAAAGACGCTGTTCAGGCAAGAATGCAATATCCGGCCTTGATTGAAATGACCGAAGCAGAAACAATAATTCCTATCTTTTTCAACAACAGCATTTCGACCAAAGGAATTGGCCTTGTGCTCGAATATAATGAAAATGCCATAGAGATTTTGAATATTGAATCCCCCATCGAAGATTTAAATTTTAACGTAAGCGATGGTATGATTAGAATAGGCTGGACAGGATTAGAAACCTATAAATTCTCCGAAACAGAAGCGTTTGTAAATATCCATATTAAACAGTCTTCATCGGTTAGCCAGTCACAAACAGAAAGATTTACTGTGATAGATGGAACCCATATTCTCGATGGTTTTGGTCAAAAAATTAACGGGGTAACATTTAGCTCACCTGAATTTAAAACCATTCCAGTTAATACAGTTTCTACCGATTTAGCTTATCCAAATCCTTGTGCCAATTATTTTACCATTCAATTATCCAACGAAATTCAAACCGTTGAAATAGCCATATTTAATATTCAAGGTCAGGAAGTTCTAAGAAATCATATTGAGGGAATCAATGGAATATTCACCGTGAATACCCGGAAATTAACTCAGGGAATGTATTTTTATCAGTTAAATACTCAATCAAAATCGATTTTTAATACCATTTCAATTCTAAGTAAGTAGCGGGCGTAATTTGCAATAAAACCATTTTTATCTTAATTGGGGCTCTTTTTGTAGCCCCTTTTTTATATTTGCAAAAAACTACTGGCATGAAAATCCGGGTAATATCACTCATATTTCTAATACTCCCAACTTTGATCTGGTGTCAGATGATTCCAAAAAGCAATGACAACCTTCGCAATAGTCCAATAATCGACTCAACTGCTTGGTTTTTCAACAAGCTCACAATATCTAAAGATTATCTAAAAACCCAACAAAACAGAGAAGATCTTAAAAAGATTTTTAAGCGAATATCTCCATGGGAAACAACCAATTATGCAATACAAATAGAAACTGTTTATAAAGATTTTATAGCAACAAAAAATACCGATTTCGAAATTTATCTTTTACTTCTTAAATACAAAGCGCTTCTCGATTATCAAAGAAATCAATTCAACGAAGCATCTATTGGTTTCGACACTTATTTTAAACTAAGTAAGAAACACCGAATTAATGACACCGTTCTGGCATCGGATTATGCGCAATTTGCCATTTGCAAGCTTAAACTTGATTCTGTAAACCAGTTCCTATCACTAATTGATTCGGGCATTCAGCTATCAAAGATGAAGAATAACCCATTTGGCGATCTTAGTTTATTGTACTATACTTCAGGCACTTATTATTCTGGCAAACGAAATATTGATACTTCAAGAATGATTTTCGAAAAGGCGTTGGGATTTTGGGAACAATCGGCGACTAAGGACTACAAATTGAGCTCCGATATCTATAAAAGACTGAGCTACCTTGAACTAATCAGCGACAATAATGTGCTTGCCTTCGAGTATTTGAATAAAAGCCGCGACTATCTCTTAAAATCCGATCATGAAGAAATAGAAATGGCATCGATAGTGCGTGATAAAGGGAAAATATTATTGGCTCAAAACCAAATCATCGAAGCCATAAAACAGTTTAAAATGGCACTCATTATCATAGAAAATGAATATGGAACCAATCACAAAGCCATTTCGGGAATCTACAGATATCTGGGGCTGGCATATCATAATATTGGGAATTACAGAGAAGCCATTCATTATTACAACTTGTCGCTAAGAAGCACTGACGACGAAAATAAAACTCTTACCTATCGCAACTTAGCCGATGCTTTCGCAATATTGAACCTACTTGATTCGGCTGACAAATATTATCAAAAATCGCTCGAATTATTGGTTCTTAAAAAAGGGATTCCTGACTATCAAACCACGATGGGCTATTATAAGTATGGGCAATTTTTAATTGAGCAAGTTAAAAACTATACAGAGGGCGAAGCTTATTTACGGAAAGCCATCGTTTATAAATACGAGCATTACAAAGGTCCCAATATGGATTTAGTGGCACCATTAAATATTCTGGGTACTTATTACATTGAAATGGGAGAATATGACAGAGGGATAGACACCCTGCAATCGGCACTGTTTTGTGCCATTCCAACTTTCAACGATAGAAATCCATATAAAAACCCGCCGACAGAACATCTCGTTAACAATGTTTTGCTAAACAACAGCCTGGCATGGAAAGCTTATGGATTTTACCAAAAATATTTACGCGAAGGCAAAATTAAGGATTTGCAAATGTCGTATGAAACCTTTGTCCTATATCTGCTTTGCATAAACGAAACCAGAAAGCATTACGATTTCGACGAAAGTGTAAAAACCAGTCAGGAAATACATTATGTTTTTAATCAGGCCATTAATGTGGGGTATCTTCTCTATATCAAAACCGGAAATCAGAATCTTGTTAACGATATATTTAAATTTATAGAAGGAAAGAAATCGTATACACTTTTCCAATCGCTAAGTACTTTAGAAAAGAACCGATTGCTAAAAGTCCCTAAAGATCTCATAAACAGAGAACTCATGCTCAAGCAGAATCTGGGACTGATAGGAGAAAAACTCAAGGTGGAGAAATCGACCCTTGGAAGAGATTCCGAAATTAAAAATCTGGATCAAAAAGCCTGGGAAGTGACACAAGGTTTGGATAGCATACAACAAGAATTAAGGGAATCGCATTCGGGATTTTACAATTTAAAGTATGGTTTTGCTGAACTCTCCACAGCAGAGATTATTGAAAAAACACCCGACGAAACGGTATTTATAAACTTTTCATTGTCCGATACGCTGTTGAATACCATTGTTTTTACATCAACCGATGCCTTGCTTTTCAGCAAACCTTTAGATAGCTCATTTTACAACCACATTCGAACACTTGTAAAGCTGCAAAAGAAGGTGGATACCGACAATAGCGATCATGAGTTTCAATTATTCACCTATGTAAGTCATGCTATTTATGATGTTTTGTTTGGTGCTATTGAGCCTTTAATTCTAAACAAGGAGCTTATTATCATTCCCGATGCAGAGCTTAATTACATATCGTTCGATGCCCTGCTCACTAATCCAGTTAAGCTCGACCGGCCCGATTATAGTAAACTCCCCTACCTGATAAAGAGGAATAAAACCAATGTGGCCAACTCCATGCAAATCTATTTCCACATGAAAAAAGAGGCAGCGACCCTTCAACCAATAGTTCTGGCTTTTGCACCAGATTATTCACACACAATTCATTCCGATAGCTTGCCTGATGAATATAGGAATCTGAGAAGCCTTGATTATTCCATCGAAGAAATTAGTCAGATTGCCAAATACTTCCCAACACAAAATTTCACTGGGGTAAAAGCCTCCCGTGAGATTTTTTCGCAAGAGGCAAAAAACGCAGGTGTTTTGCATTTAGCCCTGCACACCCTTATCAACGATGAAGATCCGCTGTATTCCAAATTTCTGTTCACCTATAATGAAAGCCAAAAATCGGGAGCAATCAATACTTATGAGCTCTTAACCTACAATTTGGAAGCAGAACTGGTTGTGCTTAGCGGATGCAGCACCGGCGACGGTGAGCTTAAAAAAGGCGAAGGCGTGATGAGCTTGAGCTCTGGTTTTCAGTTTGCCGGTGTTCCAGCCATTGTAATGAGTTTGTGGGAAGTTAATGACAGATTCGGCTCCCTCGTAATCGGAAAATTTTACGAAAATCTGGCCGATGGACAAGCTAAAAATGAAGCTTTGTATCAGGCAAAACTACATGTACTAACTCAGGGAAATGCGCTCTATGCGCATCCCTATTATTGGGCAGGGCTCACCTTAATAGGAAATGAAGAACCGTTAACTTTTGCGGGAAATTTCAACAAAATAAACTATTTATTGGCTGTTCTTGGTGGTTTTCTCCTATGTGGCATCCTATTAATTGGCAAGCGATATGTTTGATTATCAATCAACTAAAAAAATATTAGACTCAAAATACGAGCAATATTGTCAGGAAGAGTTCATTTTGCCCGACCCCATTCAAATTCCCCATCTGTTCCATAAAAAAGAAGACATTGAAATCGCTGCTTTTCTTTCTGCAACCATTGCATGGGGACAAAGACCGGTGATTATTAAAAATGCAAAAAAACTAATGGGGCTTTTGGAATATGAGCCTTATAACTTTATTTTAAATCACACCGTTGCCGACACCATTGGTTTTGCTAAATTCAGACACCGAACCTTAATAAGCGAAGATATTGTCTATTTCCTTACCGCTTTAAAAAATATCTATACACATCACGGGGGATTGGAAAAAGTAGTATTAACAGGCTATAGAGAAGGTGGAGTAAAACAAGCCCTGATACATTTGAATGAGGTTTTCTTTTCTTGGCCACATCTCAAACGCACCGAGAAGCATTTATCGAATCCGCTTAAAAACTCAGCTGCTAAAAGGCTCAATATGTTTCTGCGTTGGATGGTAAGAACCGATAAATCTGGAATCGATTTTGGTTTATGGACAGAAATATCCCCCGGTAGTCTCATGCTTCCGCTCGATGTTCATACAGCCACTCAGGCCACAAAATTAGGCCTGCTTACACGCAAAACCCGCGATTGGCCTGCAGTTGAAGAAGTAACCGCAAATCTGCGACTGTTCGACCCCGCCGATCCGGTGAAATATGATTTTGCACTATTTGGAATGGGTGTATTTCGCGATGAGGAAGTTTATTAAATTTGTTGACAATAGATTTAAAACTATGAAGCACCATAATTTTGCAAATACTTTCAAAAAAATACCAAATTGCAATGTGGGGTTTTTCCATGATTCCTTAAAAACAATCATTACGATGAAAAATTGGTTAATCACGCTTGGGGTCTTTCTGATTTTTATTTCATTTGCCTGTAAAAAGAAGCTTGATTCGTCGGCTGATGCAGACCCCACTAAAATATATTTTCTCATTTCTCAGCCTTCCCTTGCTTCGGCTACCTTTTTAATAAAATGTACCAACTACGATATTATTTTAGATACTGTTTTTTTTACAACTCCAGAGTTATTCCAATACTATCTCAGCTTTGGTGGCGATAGTCTTCTTAAAAACGAAGAATTTAATGCAGGGGGCTTCGAACCGGCAGAAGGCCTGTGGAGATTGCGATTTAAAGGAACCATTCAAAACCAAACCACTACCTTCGATGCTTTGTTTTTATTCCAAATGAATATAGAAGATGATGAAGAATAGCAATTTAAAGCACAAACTTCATGTAATAATTGACGAAGCCGATACCCCCATGGGAAAAGCCTTCGATGTGCTTATACTCGTCTTGATTCTTGTAAGCGTACTTGTGGTTATGCTCGACAGCGTTCTCGATGTTCATGAACATTATTCTACTTTTTTCTACATTCTGGAATGGATTTTTACAGCCATTTTTACCCTGGAATATGTTACAAGAATCTATATAACTGTTAAACCTTTCCGAAATTATATTTTTACCTTTTACGGTATTATTGATTTCTTGTCAATCTTGCCCACTTATCTCAGCCTTATCTTTAGCGGGACACAACTACTTATGGTCATTCGCATTCTCAGGGTATTGAGACTTTTCAAAATACTCAAACTCAACCGATTTGTGGAAGCCACCGACTTATTGAAAAAAAGTCTGATAAATAGCCGATTCAAAATCCTGGTTTTTATGGAGCTTGTGTTCACCATTGTCATTATCATGGGTAGTATCATGTATTTGGTCGAAGGACCAGAAGGTGGATTCACAAGCATACCACGGGGCATTTACTGGGCCATTGTGACCCTAACCACGGTTGGCTATGGCGATATTGCCCCCGTAACAGTGCTTGGCCAAATGATTGCTTCGCTCATAATGCTCATGGGATATGCCATTATTGCCGTTCCAACCGGCATTCTATCATCAGAAATGTTTAGATCCGGAAGCTCCAAAATGACAAATATAAATACTCAGGTTTGCGAAAACTGCGGACACAAAACTCACGACGACGATGCCAAATATTGCAAAATCTGCGGACATCCACTGAATTAACCCTACTGTAAAGCAAATATTAGCGTTGAAAAAGAGCCAATAAAAATCTGTTATATTTGCACGATTTTAAGAATGTATGATAGAAAGCCTGAATTTTATAAACTTCGACAAATTTATAGCCAAAGGATGGATTTTAGTTGATTACTGGGCTCCATGGTGTGCCCCTTGCCTTGTTCAGGATCCCATTCTGAATCAACTGTCCGATGAGCTATCGAACGAAATTCAAGTGGCTAAAGTTGATATTCAAGACAATAAAGTGATCGCTCAAAAACAGGGGATTAAAAATATTCCGGTATCGGTTCTATATTTCGATGGGCGGGAAATTCAGCGTTTTGCAGGATTACATTCGAAACAAATAATGAAAAACAATATCCAAAAAACCTTAAAAACCTATGATTTTACTTCAAACTAACTGGAATTTACTTATTCCCGTGTTGATTATTGCAGCAATAGTCGTCTTTTTAATTTTCAGAATGTATAAAATGCGTCATCTTCTCACTGCCGGACTAGGCCCCGAAACCAGTGAATATACCAAAGAGCTCACCGACCAAAACTTCGAAGCTGTGATAAAAAAAGGCGTTACGCTGGTCGATTTCTGGGCTCCCTGGTGTTCTCCATGCCGTATTCAAGGCCCAATTGTAAACGATTTGGCAAACGAGCTTAAAGAAAAGGCACAAATATGCAAGATGGATGTGGATAAAAATCAGAAGACTGCCGCTAAATTTGGCATCAGAAGCATTCCAACCATTCTGATATTTAAAAATGGCAAAATGGTGAAACAATTGGTTGGCGTTAAACCCAAGAATATTTTGTTGAGAGAGCTGGAACCATTTATGAATTAAAAAGTTATCAAGGCTTCGGGGGATTTATGTCGTAAAAATCCCCTGATAATTGCCGCCACATCTTTATTGTCGGTATAGGGCTTCACAAACGATTTAATAACATCCACAGATTGGCTTAGCTCGTCGACCGAGACAAAACCAAACCCCCGATAAACATTGGATTCAATTAACACCAACGACTTTTCATCATCGGTTCTGCCCGGTTCAATAATGAGCATGTTGGCGTTTTCGTATTGAAAAATATTGAGTAAAGAATCGACACGAAGGTTATACGATTCAGCACTTTCTTCCCCAATACAGGCTCCCTGGCATTGTTTGATTCCATAGTGAAAGCAAGCCCCCGCACTCTGATACAGCCCATTTATTTTCTGGCAAAGTCCATGAAGCTCTGTCCACCGCTCCAAATCGCTGATGGCCGAAAGCTTCGATGTAAATACATTGAGCGGAACATCGTTTCGTTCTGATGTTTTATAAACCATCAAGCTTCGGTAGCCTTGAGCGTCGGTGTCTTCAAAAATTCCCCACTGAAAATTCGTGCGGCGTTGAGCCCGGTTGTATATGGGGAGATGCTTTTTTATCTCGGCCGATTCCATTAACAATGCAACCAGTTCACTGCCACAAAGTTCATAGTCAACCGAACAGATTTTTTCACGCAATTCCATGGCTTTACGGGTTGCGGTATTGTTCAGATGCGAATAAACCCTGCTGTGAATATTATTGCTTTTGCCTATGTAAATAAGCTCCGACTTATCATTAAAAAAGTAATAAACACCGATTTTTTGTGGCAATGATTCCAGTACTTTTTTATCCAAATGGGTATGCAATCCTTTTACAGTCACATCTTGCCCATTCGATTCTATATTCAGAATTCTTTTTAACACTTCCACAGTGGCCAGCGCATCGCCCAGAGCCCGGTGACGGTTTTCGATTTTGATACCCAGTTGATTACACAGATTTCCAAGACCATAGGATGAAAATCCCGGCATCATCTTACGTGCAAGCTTCACTGTATCAACTATTTTCCGCTGATAATCGTATCCATAACGGGCAAATTCGGCCTGAATAAACCGATAATCGAACGAGGCATTATGAGCCACAAAAGTGCAGGATTCGGTGAGCTCCACAATTTTCTTTGCAATTTCGTAGAAAAAAGGAGCATTTTGAACCATCTGATTGTTGATTCCTGTGAGCTGGGTAATATGATAAGGAATGCTTTTTTCGGGATTAATCAGACTGCTATATTCATCAACTATGTGCCCGTTCTCAAAAATAACGATGGCAATTTCGGTCAATCTTTCTACTTTTGGGCTGAGCCCTGTGGTTTCCACATCAATTACTGCATACCTTTCCATACCACAAAAATAATATTTCAGCAACAGCGGATCAGTTTTTTGCTACTCTGTTTTATAAATTAAAATGAGCTTATCTTTGTTCCTTGAAAAACAATAATCATCCAACTCATTCGCTTCCAAATCTTACTTATTAAATTATTATTACTGATTTTTTTGTTTCCCTCTTACCCTCCTGCGAAAAGGATTCAACAAACACATCAAATACGGCCGCAGTTATTGGAAGCACTGCCCCCAACTTCAAATTGGCCGATAAGGATGGAAATTACAGAGAATTATATGAATTTCGGGGGAAATTTGTGGCGGTGGATTTTTGGGCAAGCCGGTGTGGAGTCTGTCGCAGGGAAAATCCAAAATTAGAAGCACTATCGCATAAGTATTCGTCACAGATTCAGGTAATTGGAGTAAATTTAGACCAAAAAAAGGAGCTTTGGCAAGCGGCGGTAAATTCCGACCAGCTCACTTACCTTCAGGTTCACGATACGCTGGCCTTCAATTCGGAGATAGCCAAATCTTATGGAATTACCATGATTCCGTTTATGATGCTTCTCGATGCCAATAGAGTGATTTTGATGTTTACAAGCAGTACCACCGACATAGAATCACGATTGAACAACAGCCTTTAATGGTGCATTCACGCTAGTATTTCTATTCCAATCCGGTGGTTTTAATATTTATTCGTTTCCATATTTTGGCGATTGAAGTGTATTGAGTAAATTCGCCAAAAATTTAATAATCAAATGCTGAATACATTATTTATTATCCTTCTTATTTTAATCCTGTTGCCATACCTATTTCGATGGCTAGCCCCCTTTTTCATGACATTTTTGTTTCGTCGGTTACAGAAGAATCTGGAGAAAACAATGAATCAGGCACAAAACCCTACTGATTTAAATCAGGATTTTTATAATACTACCCAACAGAATTCGAAATCTACATCAGCCCAACAAGAGCTTGGCGATTATGTCGATTTTGAAGAAATTAAGGATGAGAATCAAAAAAAATAAACAAGAATCAGCGTGCATGTACGCCAGAAAGTGACGCAAACCCACATGCGGGATCGTCAATAAAAATCAAAATAAAGAGTTAGGATGAAAAACCAGAGCATATATTTAAAACTTCTGCCCTATGTGGCCGCCATCATTTTATTCATCATTCTTAGCTTTGCCTTCTTAAACCCGGTTTTAGAAGGTAAAAAGCTAAAGCAAAGCGATATAACTATATTTAAAGGCATGTCGAAAGAGTTGGTGGATTTTCGCGAGAAAACCGGCGATGAAGCGTTATGGACCAACGGTATGTTTGGCGGGATGCCTGCTTATCAAATCTCCACCACTTATCCCAATAACTGGATAAAAAAGGTAGATAAAATAATTAAGCTCGGCCTTCCGCAACATGTAAATCTGGTATTCCTGTATTTTCTGGGATTTTTCATTTTGCTTATTATCCTCAAAGTTGACCCCTGGCTGGCCATGATTGGGAGTTTTGGTTTTGCTTTCTCATCTTATTTTATCATCATTCTAGAAGCCGGGCACAATTCCAAAGCCCACGCCATTGGATTAATGGCACCCCTGGTTGGCTCCATTATTCTAACCTATCGTGGAAAATATCTACTTGGCGGCATATTGACTGCACTTTTTGCAGCCCTTGAAATACAGGCCAATCACCTGCAAATCACCTATTACCTACTGCTATTTATCATCATATTAGGCATTTTTATTCTGGTGGATCATATTAAACGCAAGGCTATGCCCGAATTTGCAAAAGCTACCGGAGTTCTGGCAATCGCTGCTTTGCTCGCTGTTTTACCAAATATCACCAACCTTTGGGTTACGTCGGAGTATAGCTCACAATCCATGCGCGGCAAATCGGAACTTGTTAAGCCTGGAAATATTCAAACCAGCGGACTCGACAAAGACTATGCCACCCAATGGAGTTATGGAGTTGGCGAATCGTGGAGTTTGTTGATTCCCAATGCCAAAGGTGGTGGATCGGGCGCGCTGGCAGCCAATAAAGATGCCATGGAAAAAGTAGACCCACAGTACCGTCAGGCGTTTTCACAAAACCGAATTTCATCGTATTGGGGCGACCAGCCTTTTACCTCTGGGCCCACCTATGCGGGAGCAATTATGGTATTTTTATTTGTTTTGGGAATGTTTTATGTAAAAGGCTGGCTCAAATGGGCTCTATTTGCAGGCACCCTTTTCAGCATTATGCTGGCCTGGGGTAAAAATTTTATGCCATTAACCAATTTCATGCTCGAGTATTTTCCGCTGTATAATAAATTCAGAGCTGTTAGTATGATTCTGATATTGGCTGAATTCACCATCCCGGTTCTTGCGGTATTGGCCATTTGGGAAGTTGTAAAAAAACCAGAGCTAATTCAACAAAAACAAAGAGAGTTTTTTATTGCTTTTGGGCTTACCGGTGGATTACTTCTGGTCTTCTACCTGGTGCCAAATATGTTTTTCAATTTCCTGAGTCAAATGGAAGCTCAACAGCTTAAAGGAAATGCTCAGGCAGCTGATTTTGTGAGCAATATGGAAGCTGCGCGCATGAGCATTTTCAAGACCGATGCTCTTCGAAGCTTTGGCTATATCTTTGCTATGGCTGCTTTCCTGTATGCTTATTCACTCAAAAAACTAAATAAACCCGTCCTGCTGACGGCTTTTGCAATACTGCTTCTTGCTGATATGTTCACCATCAATCGCCGTTATGTGAATGATGAAAGCTTCGACAGCGCCCGCAGAATTGAGAACCCCTATACACCATCAGTTGCCGATAAAGCCATTTTAGAAGACAAATCGCTTGATTACAGAGTTTTAAATTTGGGAAACCCTTTTAACGATGGCGCAACCAGTTACTATCACAAATCAATTGGCGGATATCATTCCGCTAAACTTGGACGTTATCAGGATTTAATAGATAGCAGCCTGCAACCCGAAATTGCTGACCTGATTGCCTCACTTAAAAATGCCGGAAGTTTTGATGAAGTTAATAAGACTCTCAAGACCCTGAACGCCATCAATATGCTGAACACCAAATATATCATATACAATCCGCAAAGCCCACCGATCGAAAATCCATATGCTTTTGGCAATGCGTGGTTTGCCACAGATATCGTTTGGGTTTCCAATGCCAAAGAAGAGCTTGATGCTATTGAAAAAATAAGCTCCAAAGAATCCGTTATCATCGATAAAAGATTTCAATCGGATTTGAATGGAATTACTTCCCCTATGGCCACTGACGGACAAATTTCAATGAAGCAATATACACCCAATCACCTGATTTACGAATCCCAATCCACCGAAAAACAACTCGCTGTGTTTAGTGAAATATATTATAACAAAGGATGGAATGCCTATATCGACGGACAGCTAGCCCCACATATCAGAGTCAACTATACGCTCAGGGGACTGACAATTCCGGCTGGAAATCACACTGTTGAGTTTAAGTTTATTCCAAAAAGCTATTATACCGGCGAAAAAATCGCCCTTGTTGGCTCCATCCTGCTTTTACTTGCTTTTCTGGGTATTGTAGGACGCGAAATCAAGAGTTTGCTCAGTAATGCTAAGGAATTGTAAATGGCGAGAAAAAGGCTACTTATTCTAACTTATTACTGGCCACCAGCGGGAGGTGCAGGTGTTCAGCGATGGCTTAAATTTGTAAAATATCTGGCCGAATTCGATTATGAAATTCATGTCTACGCAGCCGAAAACCCTGAGGCACCTGCCTTAGATACTTCCCTGCTTTCTGATATTCCTGAACATGTGCAGGTCATAAAAAAACCCATCCGGGAGCCTTTTTCATACTATAAAAGTTTTACCAACAAAAAAGGAAACTTTAATGCGGGCTTTCTATCTGAAGAACAGACAAGTAATAAAAGTATTTCCGTAAAGATTGCACTTTTCATCAGAGCCAATTTTTTTATCCCCGACGCCAAAATGTTTTGGATTTCGCCATCCGTTCATTTTTTAAAGAAATACATCCACCATCACCAAATTGACTTGATAATATCTTCGGGGCCTCCGCATTCGTTGCATTTAATTGCCCTGAAACTTCAAAAAAAAACAGGTATTAAATGGATAGCCGATTTTCGTGATCCCTGGACCAATATTGACTTCTACCAGGAACTTCCAATGCTTTCCATTGCCAACTTTTACCATAAATATTTGGAAAAAAAAGTATTAAAAAGAGCCGATAAAATAGTGGTGGTTGGGGAAACAATGAAAAAAGAATTTCAGAAAACAAGTCAACGAGATGATATAGAAGTCATTACAAATGGATACGATGCCATACCAAAAGCTTCGGACTATTTGGATAAGGAATTCACAATTGTTCATATAGGTAGTATCAACACCCACAGAAGCCACGAATCGTTTTATAAAGCTCTCCATATTCTACGAGCCAATAATGCTGAATTTGCAGCCCATTTAAGGCTAAAATTTATTGGAAAAACTGATTTTAAAGCCCGCAGCTATATCAGCCAATACGAATTGGAAAACTGCACCCAATTTATCGATTATATGCCCTATTCCATGATTGGAGAAATACAATCAAAGGCCAGGCTGCTCTATTTGCCCATAAACAATTCGCAAAATGCTTCGGGAATACTAACCGGGAAATTCTTCGAATATCTGGCTGCCTTGCGACCGATTCTGGCTCAGGGTCCGGAAAATGGTGATATTGCAACTATCCTGAAAGAAACCCAGGCTGGGGCAATCGTTGGATTTAATGATATGGAAAAAATGCAAAAAACAATACTTGAGTTTTACGAAGGATTTTTACGCGGGGTTGACAAGCCGGAAACAACTGAAATAGGACAATTTAGTCGCAAAAGCCTGACTAACAGATTGCATCAAATAATTCAATCCATATAAAATTACTACAGCGAAAAAAGTAAATTAGTCAATTGGAACGCTTTCATGTTCCTCGAGTATTTCGTGGATAAAATGAGCAATATCATATTTACCCGAAAGTACCTTGTTTAGTTCCTTAATAATTCTGAATTCTTCACCCACATCTTCCTTCTCTATTAGCTTACAAAATACATCCACCGCATTTTTACCTTCAAGCACCACATTTGAGTTGCTTTCACTATAAAAACCTTTGCCAATAAGTAGCCCCAGAGTCCTGTTTCGACTTAAATCGTTTAGTGCGGTTAGCCCAAAATCCCCATAACCACAATATTTAAATATGGTTTTCTTTTTCCCGTCAAATTTTATAAGAATATTTCGCATCTCGTTGAATGCCTTGGTAAGAAAGAGAAAACGCAGGTTCGGCGAGTCGTATTGAGCATCTACAATTCCAATGGCAATAGCGTAAATATTTTTCAGAACACTCAGCAATTCTACACCCCTTATGTCAGTTGAATAATCCAGATGTATGCAAGTTCCTTTCACCATTTCCTTGAATTTAGGAAACAATTCAATATCAGCCGCACCAACAGTGAAAGCTGTAGGCATATTATTGATTAACTCTCTGGCAAATGTGGGGCCCTTGAAAGTTGCAATTTTATAGGGGGTTTTTGCTATCAGACTTTCTGCTATGGTATAGTGTTCATCCTTGCTTAATCCTTTGGCCAAATTGATGAGAATTACCTCCGGATGGAAAAAGCTTTTGTTCTGTTCAATGAAATCGAAAATTGCGGAGGATGGAATGGCTAAAAAAACATACTCAAAATTTTCCAAAACCCTGGCATCGGGAGTAGCTCTGAGTCTCCAGGTGAGTTTGGTATTCGGGAAATATTTATGATTGATTTGATTTTTATTAATCGATTCAACCACCGATTCTTCAATGGATAAAATAGTCACTTCCAATTCCGGCTTCATTGCCAGAGCATTACCTAATGATGTTCCCATGGTACCACCACCCACAATACAAACTTTAGTCTTACTCTCCATTCACTATTTTTTAGGGTGGCAAATCTATTAATTTTTTAACTATTAGATGTTTACTTTTTGTGAATTAAGTTTTAAAGGTTCCGTAATAAAATTTGCGGAAGATATTATTCCAAATAATATATAATTTCGCCAGAAAAAGAAAAGTGGGTATTATTCAGAAACAAAGCATCAATGGATTAATGATTACCTATCTGGGAGTCATCCTCGGTTTCATAACCACAGCCTGGATTATGCCCAAATATCTGGCCGAAGATGAAATCGGCTTGCTAAGAGTTATTGTTTCCTACTCCACCCTTCTGGCTCAATTTGCCGGACTGGGTTTTTCAATTGTGGCTGTCCGAATGTTTCCTTATTTTCGCGACCCCGGCACCCACCATCATGGTTTTTTAGCCTTGTTTTTTCTGGTATCTATCATCGGTTTTTTGGTCGTAATGCCAGTTTTTTATCTTTATCAGCATTTTTTTATGTCCACTGATTTTGAAAAAACACCCCTTCTCAACGATTACTTTTACTGGGTAACACCAATCACCATATTTATCCTGATATATAATATCGCCGATTCCTATTATAAAGCCATTCTTAATTCCATCATTGGAACCGTTCAAAAGGAAGTGATCCAGAGAGTATTAATCTTAGTTGTGCTTATTTTATTTACTATTCGGTTTTTAAATTTCAGAGAGCTTGTATTTTTCTACGCTTTGGCATTTGGTTTTCCGCCAATATGGATGTTTTACAAGCTTTGGAAAGAAAATGAGCTTCATATCAAACCCGATTTTAAATTCCTGAATCCGGGGCTTAAAAAGCAAATGATTTCTGTGGCATTCTTTGGAATGATAACCAGCTTTTCAGGAATTTTAGTCCTGAATCTCGACATCATTATGATTGAAAGATTCTTAACCCTTACCGATGTGGGAATTTATACCATTACTTTCTTTTTTGGCACCTTAATTTTAGTCCCATCGAGACCAGTTACCCGAATAAGCTCCATTATATTGGCCGAATCGTTTAAAAAGAATGATATCCACGATATTGAGTTAATTTACAAAAAAAGCAGCATTAACCTGACTATCATCGGTGTTTGGGTGTATTTAGGTTTGTTGGTGAATATGGAAAATATCATGTCACTTATTGGCGAAAGTTATAGGCCAGGATTGATGGTCATTGTATTTATTGGGTTGGCCAATGTGGTAGAGATGACGACTGGGGTTGCGAATCAAATTATTTTTAGCTCATCTCATTATAAATATTCCTCACATTTTATTGTTCTACTTACCATTTTGATAATAATCACCAATTTTATTTTTATTCCCATTTGGGGATTGATGGGTGCTGCCTTTGCTGCATTAGTATCCAAATTTATTTACCATTCAATTAAAATTGCATTTTTAAAATTTAAAATGGGCTTGTATCCATACAAGCTTGCAACCCTCCTCCCCTTTATTATTGCAGCTCTGATTTACTATTTGCAATCATATCTTCCGAAAGTTGGAAGCTTTTACACCGATATTATAATAAGATCGCTGTTGGTAAGTGTTCTTTTTATCATTCCTGTTCTTTATTTTAACATTTCCAGCGATGCCAATCAATGGATATTATCATTATTCAAAGCCCCATTTTTGAAGAATTTAAGAAGAAAAAATAGATAGAGTAAGATTTTTATCACTCGTTATGCCGACCTTTCTAAGTGATTTTCCCGATATACTTGCGAATAAATAACCAGCTATTGATCCGGAATACGGAAAAATAATAATTGAATAACAGGCAATTAAAAAATATTTCAAAGAATATTAAAAAATACTTAATTTCATATTAAACTAAGATTACCTTTGCACCCGTTTTAGCACGATACGGAAGTATTAGCGTTAGGCAAAGAGTTCATT
>DYSN01000027.1 GCA_020718205.1 Draconibacterium orientale | reverse complement strand
ATACAAAACGCCCTTTTCGGGGCGTTTTAAGTTTTATTCAACCTTTTTTTCCAAAAACCTACTCATTTTCTGGAAAAGGATTTTCCCCAGAATGGGCTTTGTAATATAATCATCGCATCCGGCATCGTAAACTTTCTGATAATCAGAGTTTAGTGCATAAGCTGTTTGAGCGATGATGGGCAAATTGGGTCTAAATTCCTTTATTTTCCTGGTGGCTTCGTACCCATCGATAAAAGGCATTCTAATATCCATGAGTATTAAGTCGATGTTTTCGTCGTTTTTGCACTTTTCAATGGCTTCCATGCCATCTTTAGCCCAAAGGACTTTTATTTTGGTCTTCCTCAAAAAAGTTTTTAAAAAAAGATAATTATCATCCACATCCTCAGCTATTAACACTGTCTTTTCCGACCAATCGAAGTTTTCTTTTTGGGGTTCCATATTGATTAAATTTGGTTTTTCCATTTCAAAGGTAAAAAATTTTTGACCTGAAAAAACAATTCTTAAAATAATTATTCACTTTTATTATAGACATAAGCATTGGCTTGTGCTGTGGGCGTTATGACCAAATCGTTGATGTTGGCATGTGGCGGAAGGGTGGTGCAAAAATACACTGCATCGGCAATATCATTGGGTGTAAGTGGCTGATAACCATCATAAACACGTTTGGCTGCATTGGCATCGCCTTTGAGTCTTACCAAACTAAATTCGGTTTCGGCAGCACCGGGAGCCACCTGAGTTACTTTGATTCCATAGGGAATCAGGTCGATCCGCATTCCTTCGGTGATGGATTGAACAGCACTTTTGGTGGCGCAATACACATTTCCGTTTGGGTAAACCAACTTTCCGGCTATGCTACCGATGTTGATGATGTGGCTGTTTTTGTTTTCCTTCAACATGGGGATTACCGCTTTACTCAAATACAGCAATCCTTTTACGTTGGTATCAATCATTTGATCCCAATCGTCTAAAAGACCTTTGTCTATTGGATTTACTCCCAGAGCCAGACCAGCATTGTTTATGAGTATATGAACCGATCTAAATCCGGCAGGAATGGAGGCGATGGCCAATTCCACTTCGTCTCTTTTAGTGATGTTGAAATTGAGTGGAAGAACCGCAATTTTATATTGTTTTTCGATGGTCTCTTTGATCTCCTGGAGTTTTTGATTGCGTCGTCCGGTAATTATTAAGTTGAAACCATTGGCGGCAAATTTATGGGCACAGGACTCTCCGATGCCTGAAGTTGCCCCGCTGATTAATACTGTTTTTGTCATTTTTTATGTTTCTTTAGGCTATTTCGAGAGCTATTTCTATCATTTGGGTAAAAGTGAGCTGACGATCTTCGGGGGTGCATTTTTCGCCAGTAAGCAAACTATCGCTCACCGTGAGCATTGTGAGTGCTTTTCGGCCATATTTGGCAGCCAGGGTATATAAAGCGGCCGATTCCATTTCCACCACCATCACGCCGAAATCGCGCCATTTTTTATAGGGGTCTTTTATATAATCGTCGTTATAAAATGTATCGGAAGCCAGAACATTTCCAACTTTTACATCGAGGTTTGCCAGTTTTGCCGCATCCCACGCAGCTTTGAGCAATTCGAAATCTGCAATGGGGGCATAGCTCATTCCGTCGAATCTGAGCAGGTTCATGGCATTGTCGGTGGAAGAAGCCTGAGCTAAAACCACGTCTTTCAGGTTTACATTTGGAATTATGGTTCCGCAGGTACCTATCCGCATCAGTTTTTGCACCCCATAATCGCGCATGAGTTCGTGAAGATAAATGCTAATTGAAGGCAACCCCATTCCTGTGCCCTGAACCGATACACGTTTTCCTTTATAGAAGCCTGTGTAACCCAGCATGCCACGAACATTATTATAAAGTTTGGGCTCGGTGAGATAGTTTTCGGCAATAAATTTTGCACGTAGCGGATCGCCCGGAAGGAGAATCGATTCGGCAATGTCGCCTGGTTTTGCATCAATATGTATACTCATTTTACTCGGTTTTTTCTGGGGTTAATTCTAAAATCTCCTCAGCAAATTTAAAGGTTTCGGCCTCAACTGCGGGAATATCTTTCGACTTTATGTCGGAGGCAAAAGGATGCACACCAACAGTGGCAAAGGCGACTTTTCTTTTTAGCTCGTCGGGCGTGGACAGCTCGTCGAACATTTCGAGCATGGCACTCACTTTCACAGTGTTATCCTGGTTGAGCTCATCTTTGAAATAGTACCCCAAAAAGGCAGGCTGGTGAATTTTATCGAATGTTTTTTCGTTCATGGTGTTTTCCACCAGGCTTTGAAGATAAGCTACAGCTTCTACGCGATAGCTTGATTGCCAGTATTTTTTCACCATTTCCGGATCATCGGGATAGGTAATCATCTCGCCGCTCACCATTTTTCCAATTTGCAAACCCCAGGGATAGGTTAATATTTTAGTCATATCTTCTTTCATTTCGATATTAGGGGCATAAAGAATGAGCCCTGCAATTTCCGGATTGTCTGCGGCCAAAATTAAAGACAAGGTTCCCCCGGTTGAGGTACTCATCAGAATTACTTTTTCGCCCATTTGGCGGGCAATTTGCAAAGCATCTTTTGCCGACTGAATGAGCTTGTCGGGCGTCATATTGAGCAAATTCTGACCTGTTTCGAGGCCATGCTCATGCAGACGCGGTATGTAGGCATTCATATGATAGCGTTTGGCAAAGTCTTCGTTCACCGGATATCCTTCTTGCGGGCTGGCCGAGAATCCATGAATATAGAGCAGGCACCAATCTGTTTTCTGTGGAATGCTGTCGGCAAATATAATTCGTGAAGCATTGTTAGGTTTAATGAAAGGGGTGATGCTCTCCTTTTGATCGATTTCTTGTTTTAGCAACTGTAAATCAACTGTTTGACTAATAACCGGCACATGTCCGTCAATGCCTGGTTTTTCGGTTTTTGGACCCATGACCACCAGAATGGCCAAAGCTACTACGACAATTAAAAACTTTTTCATCCTCTGTAGAATTAAAATAATTTCTGGCTGAAACCCGCATATGAATCATCAACCCTGTTTTTTTAACACCAACGAACATGCTCGCTATAAATCAGATTTTTTATTGGTGGCTAAAGTAATTATTTTTTTCGGCCTTAAAAACCAAAAAATCGATTTGTATGCCCAAGGTAGCCCTTGCCGGGAGAACTTAACGAAATGATAAAGTAATAAAATCTGTTAATTGCAGATTTTGAGCATATTGAACAAGTCCGGAAATATTATTCGGTGGAAAGAATGTTTTTCTTTTCGAAAATTCTGTGGTTTCTATTCACGTCGATGAGGGCTGCCGAGCCATACCACTCCAACAACTCCATTTCCAGAATTCCTGCTTTGATGGCCGGATCGGTGAGGGTGAGTTTCTGGGCTTCGGAAATGGTTGAAACATTAAAGATATAAATCCCCCTGATGCTTTGATTCCCCAAAAATGGGCCCGCCACAACCAACTTTCCTTCATCGGCCATCCGCATAATATTTTTCAAATGAGCCATTTGCAATATTTCAGCACTGTCTGGATTGACACCAAAAGCTGGTCCGCGTTTTAAAAATGCCACAATATATTTTTTCATACCATAATCGTCGGCACCATATTGGGCAGCTTTCACCGAGTCGTATACTGGTTGCATTGACATTATTTCCTGAGCCGATTCCTGTTTGGTTTCGCAGGAGACCAACAAAACCAGAAACCC
This sequence comes from Draconibacterium orientale, assembly GCA_020718205.1. GTDB lineage: Bacteria > Bacteroidota > Bacteroidia > Bacteroidales > UBA12170 > UBA12170. Next base: position 32,243 of record DYSN01000027.1, on the reverse strand, counting down.
CAGAAATCCTAAAACCATAAAAATTTTATTCATAAACGATATTTTTAAAGTGGATTTTTAAAGGTTCTCCTTTTCGGGGGAGAAGGTGAATATGCGATACATATAGTTGTCCCAAATGATAAAAAGCAGGGCGAAAATGATAAAACTCTGCCTCAGGGCATTGTTGGCCTGCTGAAAAAAGCTGCCAAAATCGTAAAGAGCCAGAGTGGTCATGGTGAGAACCTGAAGCAGATAGAAAATGGCTATATGCTTGAATGCTGTGATGACCATGGCTTTATTTCGTTGCAGAAAAATGAGAAGAATATACCAGCTTAGCATCACCACAACCGATAAGCCAAACAATTCCAACTCCATACAGTAGCCTTCCTTTCCCACGGCCACGCAAAAATCCGGGTGCATTTTTTCTGATTTCAACACCGGAGTAACCGACGAAAAAGGTGATAGTAAAGCCGAAGCTCCATAATAAAGAATCCAGGAATATACTTTTTCGAGACCCATAAGCCAGAAACCAAAGAGCAAAACAGAGCTCCCCAGAAGAATTGATATCTTTTTTATCATTTTATCATACTTTTATCGTTACGCCAAATATAGAGTACAAAGACTACCAGACCAAAAACAATGGTCCAGACATAATCGTGAATCTGATGAAACATGTTTGGCCAAAACTTTCCCACATATCCCATGATAATGAAGCGGAAGGCATTCAGAAAGAAAATGGAAAAAATGAAAATGGCCAGATTGATGAGCTTGTCTTTTATTTTCCATTGGGCAAAGACCACCAGAGCCAATGCAAAGAGATAGAAATTATAGGCTGTACACTCAAAAATAACCTTCATGGTATATCCTGCCACCGTAATCAATGGGCTGCCTGATGTCTCCACAGGAATGAACAGAATTTTACCTAACAGGATGGTTGAACTGACTACAAAGGCAACAAAAAACTCAATTATCGCATTGTAAATGAATGGAATATAAATAATTCCCATGAGTCCCCCCCACAAAGCAAAACTATATAGGAGTGGTTTTAAACGTGCAAAGACTTCGCCTCTTCGCGCTTTTTCTAATTTCTCTGAAATCTTCTGCTGCTTCGCTTCTTTCTTGATTTCTATTTTATCTTTTGCCAATATCTTTACTTTTAAAATAGGTTTCTAATAATAATTCGGCCCCTTTATAAGCCGATATTTCGTTTTTGAGTATTTTTTCCTGAACCATCGGGAGCATTGATTTAATCTGATAATTTTGAAAGAAACCATTCTTCAGGTTTCTTTCGATATTTCCCAGCATCACAAGTTTGGATTGCTCCCTGCGCTTTTGGTCGAAATAGCCATTTTGCTTAGTTTCCGAGATATAGGCATCAATCATGTTCCAGATTTCGGGAATACCATCGCCGGTATATGCGGAACAGGTATTGGTTTGTGGAATCCAGCCCGAATCGGGAGGTGGAAACAAATGCAATGCATTGGCATATTCGCGGCGGGCCAGTTCGGCTTTGGGCTTATTATCGCCATCGGCTTTATTGATAGCAATGGCATCGGCCATTTCCATGATACCCCTTTTAATCCCCTGCAATTCGTCGCCGGCACCCGCCAGCATCAGCAGAAGGAAAAAGTCGACCATTCCGTGAACTTCGGTTTCGCTTTGTCCTACTCCCACTGTTTCCACAAAAACAATTTCATAGCCAGCAGCTTCGCAAAGGATAATGCTTTCGCGGGTTTTTTGGGCAACTCCGCCCAGCGAACCTGCCGAGGGCGAAGGTCGGATAAAAGCGTTGGGATTATTGGTGAGTTTTTCCATGCGGGTTTTATCGCCCAGAATAGATCCTTTTGTCCGCTGACTACTGGGATCGATGGCAAGTACAGCCAGTTTCTTGCCGGTCTTTTGGATAATCCGGGAACCAAATGCTTCGATAAATGTGCTTTTACCAACGCCAGGAACTCCGGTAATACCAATTCGAACCGATTGACCCGAAAAAGGCAGGCAAGCTTCTATTACTTCCTGTGCCAACTGATAATGTGCCGGCAAACTGCTCTCAACCAGAGTAATGGCTCTGCTTAAAATACTTCGGTCATCATTTCTGATGCCATCTACATACCACGAAGCAGGCTGATTTACAGCAACTGTTCTTTTGCCTGAAACAAAACGCGGATTTATGGGTGCGGGCTGTTCTATGCCTTCCATTACTTTTAGTGCCGATTTCTCCAGATTGCTTTTCATGACTTACTCCTGAACAAAGATAATAAGTTGTTTGAAGTTGCGTGTAAAAGCAGTGTTTTGAAATGAAAAATATTAGATAACCCGATTTCCCATAAGATAAACAGAATCAACTATTTGCTCGTTTCCCAGAAAAATGAACGAAAACAATTTGTCGTGCAGACTGCATTCTACTGAAATTTTTTTAGACAGCATAGTGTCTGCCATGGGATTCAACACTAAAAAATCAGCTTCCTTGCCTGGTAAAAAACTACCTATCTTTTGCTCAACCCCAAGTGCTTTGGCTCCGCCCAAAGTTATCAGGTAAAAAAGTTTGAAAGCATCTGTTTTCTGTCCTCTCAGGGCAGCAACCTGATAAGCAGCTGCCGCAGTTTGCAGCATAGAAAAACTGGTTCCGGCACCAATATCCGAGCCAAGACCAACCGGAATACCCATGTCCAAGGCCTTTTGAAGATTAAACAAACCCGATCCCAAAAACAAATTGGAAGTGGGGCAATGAATCAACGATGCTTTATGCTCCCGAACCCGCTCCCACTCAGTGTCGCTTAAATGTATGGCATGACCCAGAAGGGTTCCGGAATTAACCAAACCATAGGATTCATAAACCCCCAAATAGTCTTTGGCTTCGGGAAAAAGCTTGAGGGTCTCATTTATTTCGGCGTGATTTTCGGAGAGGTGGGTTTGAACTTTAATGTGCGGAAATTTTTTATTAAGTTCCTGTAAATGAAGCATCTGTTCGTGCGAGCTGGTGATGGCAAAGCGCGGAGTAAGTATGTATTCCAGACGGTGCTTGCCCTCATATTCCTGAATAAACATTTCGGTTTGACTAAAAGTTGCCGCCGTTTCTTCGCAAAGGTCCGGGGGGGCGTTTCTATCCATATTCGTCTTTCCGGCCATGATGCGCATATTCAAGCTGGCAGCCTTGTTCATCACAGCTTTGAGCGACTGAGCATGAACCGAGGTATAGATGGCAGCAGTGGTGGTTCCATTTTTTAGCATCTGACTAAAAAAGAAATCAGTTTCTAATTGAGCATAGTTTTCATCTTCGAAAAGTTTTTCCGCGGGAAAAGTATAGTTTTCGAGCCATTGGAGCAAATCGGCACCAAACGAGGCAATTACCCGGGTTTGTACTGCATGAATATGACCATCGATAAAACCCGGAAAAATCCATTTATCGCGTTCATCAATATACATGCATTCGTGGGGAATTTCGGCTGAAAGCTCGCTGTAATTGCCTAAACGGCTCACAAATCCCCGTTCTACAATAAGCAATCCATCTTCGAAAAAGACATATTCATCCGGACTCAGAAAATGAAAAATTTTGGCTCTGATGGCGATGCTTCCGCTGGTGGTCATATTATTCTATTTATTTCCAAATCTACGCATTCCAAATCAATTTATGGTGGTCTACGCGAATCTTTTCTATTTCGAAATCGAATTGAATTCCATCGAAATGAATGATTTGATGGGCTCTTTGACCAATTTCGAGAGCCGATGGTTTTATTTCGGCGGGTTGAGCCGGTTGGATAAAGAAATGATAATCGGGTTTCAGAATTTTAGCCAGCCCTCCCGATTCTACCACCACAAAGCTGCCGGGCGGGAAGAAAGCCGACGTGTATTCGAAAGCCTCGGCGAGATGAAAGTCCTGAACCTGAAGGAAAAATGTGTCGGTGGCGCCTGCTCTCAAAAATCTTCCGGTATCTTTGGCCGAAGTGGCATCTTTTTCAAGAGAAAGGATGAAATGCTCCGACGAAAAAATGCAAAACGGCGGAATTGTATGATGAAAATGTGGTGTAATTTTAACAGCCAGAACATTCAATTTCAGCTCGACCAGATGCTGTATAATGGTGGCGGCAAAAGTTGTTTTCCCAACATTTCGGCCACTTCCGGAAATGAGCACCAAATGATATTCTTTTGTAGCCTGGCTTAGCGGCATGGTTTTAAATCGAATCATGGTAACAAAAGTGCAAAAAAAACCCGATGAAACTCACCGGGCTCGAATTTCTATCTAACAGATTATCTTATAAAATTCATCTGTTCGAAAGTCTTGAGTCTGTTCTTGGTGAAATTGTTAAGACTGTACATGCCCCCGCCTTTCGATCGGCTGGCAAACAATCCATAGCCATTTTCGATATTGGTGAACGCCGGCCGATCGATTACAATAGATGCGCTGGGTTTGTTCACTTCCATATAAACATTGAATGTTTCGTCGGCCACACTCACTATCACTTCGCATTGACCAATCATTCGCACTACCCTTTCTTTATAGGGTATATTGAGAAGAAGATTGGAATAAAACTGCTCGCCGATATAGTCAATAAGTAATTCTTCACCACCAGTTAAATCTCTCGATGTAATGCCGGGGAAAATCCAATCAACAGCATGTTCCGAAAAAGTTGTATCACTACCCGAAATCAGTCCTTCGGTATAATGAAACCGAAGATTTAGCTGATAAAGCCTGGCATTGGGAATGGAGGTAAAAGCCACCTGTTTGTCCGATTCGAAAGTAATGGTTTGATTGGGGTATTCGAAACGAATGCTACTGCCATCAATCAGCGAGGTGGACGAGGTGATTACCTGGCCGGTTTCGGGGTTTTTAATCTCCAGATTGTAGGTGTCCAGTGTATTTAAGAGCCCTTTGGTCACCGCATAATAAACCACCATTTTTGGGGCATAGAATATGCCTTCTTTTTTATTGTAGATGGTTATGGTATCGAAAGTAATAATGCGATTGTTGGAATAAACTTTTACATCGAGTTTATTGCGAAACAGGTTACTATCAGCAATTTGAGCATCCTGATAGATATCGCCATTCGACAAATAAGCTTTTTCTATTCTCAGGTACGAGATGCTGTCATTGGGATTGATAAGCCCGTAAACTATGGCTATATCCTGATAATCGTCGTTGATATCGATTTCTTTATCGCAGCTTGTTGTGGCAAAGCCCAATGCAATAAGAAAAACAAGGGCAAATAATCTATTCATATTGATGAATTATGGTATTGTGTTACAAAAGTATATTTATTTTTCAATGCTTGCTCCAAAACCAATGAAATACCTGAGAATTCTTTAAAAAAACCCCGCAGCTATCCGCGGCTCAGGAAATCCTGAATATTTTTTTCGACACGCGTCAGAATCCGGCTCACATCGGCTTTAACAAAGTCTTCGCCGATAATTTTTTCATAGAGCTCGATATAACGCTCGGATATGGTTTGAACAAACTCGTCCGTCATTTCGGGAACCTGTTGACCTTTTTGCCCCTGAAATCCGTTCTCCATGAGCCATTCGCGCACAAATTCCTTGCTGAGTTGTTTTTGAGCTTCTCCCCTGTCGAACCGCTCCTGATAGCCTTCTTTATAGAAATATCTGCTCGAATCGGGGGTGTGGATTTCGTCGATGAGATAAATTACCCCGTCTTTTTTGCCAAATTCGTATTTGGTATCAACCAACAAAAGGCCTTTTTCTTCGGCTATCTGGCTTCCGCGCTCAAATAATTCCTGAGTGTATTTTTCGAGCAGCGCATAATCGGCTTCCGAAACCAACCCGCTTTTCAGTATTTCTTCTTTCGAAATATCTTCGTCGTGCAACCCAAGCTCAGCTTTGGTGGTTGGGGTGATGATGGGTTTTTCGAACCGTTGATGCTCTTTCATTCCGTCGGGAATGGGCACGCCACAAATTTCTCTGGCTCCCGATTTATAAGTTCTCCAACTGCTTCCGGTGAGATATCCTCTAATAATCATTTCTACTGGAAATGGCTCACATTTTACCCCAATGGTGACTTGTGGATCGGGCGATTCAATTTTCCAGTTGGGGACAATATCGGCGGTTGCATCTAAAAATTTAGACGCTATCTGGTTGAGCACCTGTCCTTTATAAGGAATCCCTTTGGGCAAAACCACATCGAAAGCCGATATGCGATCGCTGGCCACCATCACTAAAGTATCATGATTGATGGTATAAACATCCCTTACTTTTCCTTTATAGATATGGGTTTGACCGGGGAAACTGAAATCTGTTTTTAGAATTGTGTTCATGGAATATATATTGAAATGTGATTGGGCAAAAATAATGCAATCCAAACAAATCCGCATGAAATATTTTCGAATCCTTTTGCTAATTTTTAGCAAAACCAATGGGAATCGCATTGAAAAAAACCTAAAATTCCGGCTGTAATATTTCGTTTTCAACAGTTTCTGTTTGTAAGTTTTTGTTGGCATAGGAAGTGTTTAGAAAGGTTTGCTCTACCTTTGCTCACAAAATTTTGGCATGAGCGAAAACTATAATGAATCATCAATAAAATCGCTGGATTGGAAAGAACATATTCGGTTGCGACCGGGTATGTATATTGGCAAATTGGGCGATGGTTCTGCCCCTGACGATGGTATTTATGTGCTTTTAAAGGAAATTATCGACAATTCCATCGATGAGTTTGTGATGGGAAATGGGAAATCGATTGAGATTGATATTCAGGACCATAAAGTTACAGTTCGCGATCATGGCCGTGGAATTCCGCTGGGAATGGTGAATGCCTGCGTTTCGAAAATTAACACCGGCGCCAAATACGACAGCAACGTTTTTAAAAAAGCTGTGGGGCTCAATGGCGTTGGTTCCAAAGCCGTAAATGCCATGTCTTCTTATTTCGAAGTTCAATCCATCAGAGAAGGCAAATCCAAAACTTCTGTGTTTCATCGCGGCGAGCTGGTTGAAGATGACGATATAGTGAACTCGGAGGAAAAACAGGGCACCAAAATTACCTTTATCCCCGACAACAAAATCTTTGGCAATTTCCACTTCCTGACAGATTACATTGAAAAAATGCTGTGGAACTATGCCTATCTCAACAATGGCCTTACTTTATATTTCAACGGAAGCCGGTTCATTGCCAAAAACGGACTTCTCGATTTGCTTCAAAATGAAATAGATACTTCCATTTGCTATCCTATTATTCATCTGAAAGCCGAGGATTTTGAGTTTGCCTTCACCCACTCCAAACAGTATGGCGAAGAGTATTATTCTTTTGTAAACGGTCAAAATACCACACAGGGAGGAACACATCAACAGGCTTTTCGCGAAAGCATTGTTAAAACCATCAGAGAGTTTTACAATAAGAATTTTGAACCCGCCGATATCCGCACTTCTATTGTTGCAGCGCTCAGTATAAAAGTTCAGGAGCCGGTTTTTGAATCGCAAACCAAAACCAAGCTTGGCAGCCAGTTTATGGAACCCGATGGCCGCACCGTCCGGACTTTCATTACCGATATGGTTACCCAGAATTTAGATAATTTCCTGCATAAAAATCCGGAAACTGCCGAAGCGCTTCTCAATAAAATCCTTCTCAACATGAAGGAGCGCAAGGAAATGGCGGGGATTAAAAAACTCGTTAAAGATTCTGCAAAAAAAACCAGCCTTCACAACAAGAAACTCCGCGATTGTCGCATTCACCTCACCGCTAACGACGAGCGCAAACTGGAATCCACGCTGTTCATCACCGAAGGCGATTCGGCCAGCGGCTCCATCACCAAATCGCGCGATGTGAATACCCAGGCTGTTTTCAGTCTCAAAGGAAAACCACTGAACAGCTATGGTTTGAGCAAAAAAATCGTTTATCAGAACGAAGAGTTTAACCTGCTTCAGGCTGCACTCAATATTGACGAAGAGATTGACAATCTGCGCTATAACTACATAGTTATTGCCACCGATGCCGATGTGGACGGAATGCATATCAGGCTGCTTTTGCTCACTTTCTTCCTTCAGTTTTACCCCGACCTTATTAAGCGAGGGCATTTGTATATTTTACAAACCCCCCTGTTCAGGGTTAGGAACAAATCGACTACCTACTATTGCTACTCGCACGACGAGAAACTAAAAGCCATAGAGAAGCTGAAAGGAAAACCTGAAATTACCCGGTTTAAAGGTCTGGGAGAAATAAGCCCCGATGAGTTTAAACACTTCATTGGCAATGATATAAGGCTCGATCCTGTTATTTTGAAAAAGGATTCGGCTGTGAACAAACTTCTCGAATTTTATATGGGAAAAAACACCCCCGAGCGGCAGGATTTTATCATCGATAACCTGAAAATTGATGAGGAAGAGCTGGCTATGGATGAAATTTCTTAATATAAACGATCGGCAAGAATTCCATGGAAAATGCACTGACTATTGATGTTTGAAAGCTGCGGAGCCGATAAAAAGATAAATATCATACTTTTGCCATAAAAAAATCGTTTTGAAAGACCATTATGAAAACCCGGGCCTGTTGATTACCGACCAAAATCTGGCCGGAGAAGTTGTTTGGAGAAGCCCCAGCAATATCGCATTCATCAAGTATTGGGGAAAATACGGGCATCAATTGCCAAAAAATGCCAGCCTGAGCATGTCGCTCACCGAATCGTTTACAGAAACTTCGCTTCAATTTAAGTTTACCAAGGGCGAACCAAAATGGCAGTTTTATTTTGAAAACCAGGAAAACCCTGTCTTTGCTAACAGAATCTGGAAATATTTCAGCGGATTGAGTGCCATCTATCCCTATTTACATCAGTTAGATATTACCATTGATACAAAAAACAGTTTCCCTCACAGCACCGGAATAGCCTCATCGGCGTCGGCATTCAGTGCCCTGGCTCTATGTCTGGTTGATATGGAGAAACAGATTTTCCAGCCCCAATTGTCCGATTTTGATTTTTTCACCAAAGCCAGCTATCTAGCCCGAATGGGTAGCGGAAGTGCTGCTCGCTCGGTATTTGGGGGATATTCCATTTGGGGAGCCGCAAAATCGGTGAGCGAACTCACTGAAAACAAATATGCAATAGCTTTTACCAACGAAATACATCCTGTTTTTCAACAACTTAACGACGCCATTCTCATCGTTGACCGGGGAGTTAAATCTGTAAGTAGCAGCGCCGGACACAGTTTAATGGATCAACATCCTTATGCCGATGACCGTATGAATCAAGCAAGCAAAAATTTGTCAGCGGTGGTTTTAGCAATTAAAGATGGTCATATTCAGGAGTTTATCAGAATTCTTGAAAACGAAGCCCTCAGCCTTCATGCACTCATGATGTCGGGCAACCCCTGGTTTATTCTCATGAAACCACAGACGCTGCAAATACTGGAACGCATTAAGGAATTCCGTCAAAATACAGGGTATTTTATCGGCTTTACCCTCGATGCCGGCCCCAATGTGCATGTAGTTTATGGAAATGAGAATGAGCTGGAAATCGTACAATTTATCGAAAAAGAACTTAAACCACTGTGTTTCAATCATCAAATTATTTATGATAAAATTGGTGTTGGACCCAAAAAGATAAAATAATGTCTCAGAAAAACGAAGTCTTCTACGGAAAAATACTACTCTTTGGCGAGTATGGGGTTATTTTCAATTCCATGGCACTCACCATTCCCTATACCCATTTCAAAGGAGAGCTAAGCTTCATAAGTAAATACAAATACACCGATTTTGAATGGGCGCTCGAAAGCAATCAATCGTTGCGCGAATATGCACAGCATTTGGTGGAATTGAAGAAAAATCAGGATCAGTCGTGGCTGCTCGACCTCGACAAATTCCAGCGGGATATAGAAAAGGGGATGTACTTCGAAAGCACCATTCCGCAGGGTTATGGTATTGGTAGCAGTGGTGCTTTGGTGGCGGCTATCTACAGCAAATATGCCGAAGAAAAAATTAAGAGCGACCGCCGGCTGAGTTTTAAAAGCGTTTTGCGCCTCAAGGAAATATTTAGTCAGATGGAGGCCTATTTCCATGGAAAGTCTTCCGGACTCGACCCGCTCAACTGCTATATTCAATACCCTCTACTCATTAAAAACCCGGCAGAAATTATTACCGTAGCCATCCCCCGGAATAAATTTGATAAAGGAGGCGCTATTTTTCTCATCAACAGCGGAAAGCCAGGTAAGACGGCGCCCCTTGTAAAGCATTTTCTGGAGCAATACTCCGAGCCTGCCTATAAACGAATGATTGACGAGGAATTTATTCCCACCAATAACCAATGTATCGAATCGTTGCTTCATGGCCACGGAATCAGGTTTTTTGAATCGCTGAAACATTTGAGCGCGTTGCAGTTTGAGCATTTTCAGCGGATGATACCCGATGGCATTCGCTATATCTGGGCATTGGGATTGTCTACAGGCGATTATAATATGAAGCTTTGCGGATCGGGGGGCGGTGGATTTATGCTCGGATTTGCACAGGATTACTCCAAAGCCCGCACTACCCTGGCCGAGAAAGGCGTTGAAATCATTCCAGTTTACAGAAACAGCTAAATTTCAACCACTTGTATAAAAAGAAAGCAGATGTATTCATGAATACATCTGCTTTCCTGTTTAATCCACCAACTCTTACCAGATAATGGCTCTTTCTGCCGGAGCAATATATCGCTTGTCGTCGGGAGTAATGCCAAAAGCATCGTAGAAAACCTGCATATTGTACAAAGGCACATTAACGCGGGCATCGCCGGGGCTATGAACATCTTCTTTGAGCTGACGAGCCAATTCCTTATCCATGATATTTTGTCTCCAAACCCCTGCATAGGATAAAAAGAAACGTTGTTGCGGAGTAAAACCATCAATCTTATCGGTAGTTTTGGCTTGAGCGGTCTGTTGAAAAGCATCCCAGGAGATATTTAATCCACCAAAATCGGCAATATTTTCTCCTAATGTCAATTCGCCATCCACATTCAAACTATCCAACTCAATATATTTATTATACTGATTCACAATTATTTTTGACTTCTCCAGAAATGCATTTGCATCAGCTTCGGCCCACCAGTTGGTCAGATTTCCATTTTTATCGTAGTTTCTTCCCTGATCGTCGAAACCATGAGTCATTTCATGTCCGATTACTACCCCAATAGCGCCATAATTTACAGCATCATCTTCATCCATAAAGAAGAAAGGGGGTTGCAGAATAGCGGCGGGGAAAACGATTTCGTTGGCATTGGGGCTGTAATAGGCGTTTACTGTCTGAGGAGTCATTCCCCATTCGGAGCGGTCGTATGGTTTACCAATTTTAGCAAGCTCGGTATTAAACATAAAGACTTTGGCATTGCGGATATTGGCATAATAATCGTCCGGAGTTATTTGTAACGGACTATAGTCGAGCCATTTATCAGGATAACCAACCTTCACATTAATGGCATTAAGTTTTTCGTGGGCTAAAGCTTTGGTGCTATCGGTCATCCATTCCAATTGATCGATTCTGTTTCCGAGCGAAGTTCTGAGATTAGATACCAGATTTATCATCCGTTCTTTAGCTTGTGGGGGAAAGAATTTTTCTACATAAAGCTTGCCTATGGCTTCGCCCAGGGCTGAGCTTGTGGTGCTCAAAACTCTCTTCCAACGGGGACGTTGTTCTTTTTGTCCACTCAAATATTGCTCATAGAACTCAAAGTCTGTTCTTTCCAAATCGGAACTCAAATAATTGGCTGAACCATTGATTACATTCCATTTCAAATAGTTTTTCCAGGTTTCCAATGCTTCTTCTTTCACCATTTTAGCCACTTCCTGAATAAAAGCAGTTTGGCGAACGTTGATATCGCCCGGATTTGGAAGTCCTAAAGCGGTAAAATATGATGACCAATCAGCCTCAGGAGCCATTTTCTGAAGCTCTGTCAAACTCATTTTATTATAGGTTTTGAAAGGATCGCGGTTCTCGAGCATTGTTAAAGAAGCCTTGGCCAGACGGGTTTCGAACAGAAAAACCTGTTGTGCAACTGCCTGAGCTGTAACAGAATCGTATTTGGCCAAAACCAGCATTTTCTCCATATGCTTTACATAAGTATCTCTTATTTCGGCGGTTGCAGCATTGAAATAATAATCACGCTCGGGCAATCCAATACCTGCCTGATAGAAGTTTGCAATTACCATTTCGCTGTTTCTATCGTCTTGAGAACCAAAGAAGTAAAAGAGTGGATACATGCCTCTTTTTTGCATATTGGCCACCTGAGCCAAAATCTCATCGTTCGATTTCAATGCATCGATGGCATCTAAATCGGCCATAATGGGCTCTATACCTTTTTTATCGATTCCCACAGTATCCATACCGCTGGAATAAAAATTTCCAATTTTCTGTGCTACTGTTCCAGACGCTGCTTTTGATTCTGCTGCCTCGAGAATGAGACTTTTCAATTGCTTTTGGTTTTCGTCCATCAGCACAGTAAACGAGCCATACTCGGTTTTATCAGCTGGAATGGGATGACTGGCAATCCAGCCTCCACTGGAATATTTGAAAAAATCGTCGCCGGGTTTCACACTTTGATCCATATAATTAGTATCGACCGCTTTAACGGCAACTTTTTTTGTGGTTTCGGCGGGTTTTTGCCGGCACGATACCAATGCCCCACCAAGAGCAATGCTCCAAACGAATACTTTTAATTTAAATTTCATTTTTTGTTTGATTAGGGTTTAACAATAAATTTGTGGTTTTCAAATATCTATTGTTTGTGTGTTTCAATAATTTAACTATCAATTTCTAAATTTAATTGCTCCTTGAGCTTAAGTATATTGGGGTTCTTTTCGGCGAAATAATTAAACCGCTCCACCGCTCCATTAGCCTTAAATTCTTTACTGGCAAAAATAGTGGTTTTCAGGGTAATATGATAATTATTCAGCCGGATACGCAATTTCTTTAGCAGCCCCTCCAAATGCTTCATCAACTCTGCTTGCTGAGCATCGTTGTAAAGTTTAAATTCAATCACAAAATTTTCGAGAAGCTCGGGTTTCATGTCGGTCAATGCCGATTGAAGGCTGGGCTGATTGTTAAGCTGCTGAATAAACTCGTGGATTATTTCCTGAAGCAAATCCTGGTCAATTGGCGTTACAATGTGTTCCTTACCAACCATATAAGCGGTTTCGTCTTCGGGTTTTACATCAGTTTCATCGTCAAAATTCAGCGAGAAGCCTAAATTTCGTGTGGACCCTAAGCTCGGCTTCCCAAATTTGGATGGATTGATTTCTTTGGGCTTTTCGGACGTTTTCGGTTCAAGGGGCTGTGGAGTAGAAATGGTTTCGGGAGATGGCTCCGCAGTTTTTAGTGGCGTTTGATCCAGGATTTTTTCCACAACCGGACTGGCTAATACATTGGTCTTTGGGGGATTTGGAGCTTGCGGTCTCTCCAAAGAGACATCAACACTCTGATTTTCAGTCAGTAAATCTAAAGGAACATCATTTTTTTTTAGCTCAATCTTTTTTTTTTCAGCCCCTTCATTTTCCAACAACCCATTGGCCAATCCACACATTTGCATGAGGGTAATCTCTAACAAAAGTCTTTTGTTATTGCTGGTTCTGTAGTTGATATCGCATTGGTTATTCAAATCGAGACATTTGATTAAAAATCCAACCTCGTAAAGAGGTGCCTGATTTTTATACTTTTCCTTAATATTTAAGGAAGTATCCATGAGCTCAATGGTGGAAGCATCGCGGCTTATCATGAGGTTACGCAAATGTTCGCCCAGGCCAATGATAAAATGCTGTCCGTCGAATCCTTTTTCCAATACCTGATTCAATAAAACCAGCACGGTACTAATATTCCCCTTTAAAATTTCGCTGGTTATTCGGAAATAATAGTCCAAATCGAGCACATGCAAATTCTCGACCACTTGTTTGTAAAAGAGATTTCCCGAAGTGAGACTTACCAGCTGATCGAACATTGAAAGCGCATCTCTAAGGGCTCCATCGGCCTTCTCGGCAATCAGGTGGAGAGAATCTTCGTCGGCAAAAACGTTTTCGCGAGAGGCTACATAACCCAGGTGCTCGGCCATATCCTTAACCATGATCCGGTTAAAATTAAAAACCTGACAACGCGACAATATGGTTGGAATGATTTTATGCCTTTCGGTGGTGGCCAATATAAACTTCACATAAGAGGGCGGTTCTTCCAGGGTTTTAAGGAATGCATTGAAAGCCTGGTTGGAAAGCATGTGAACCTCGTCGATGATATAAATTTTAAATTTCCCGACCTGAGGGGGAATTCTCACCTGTTCAACCAGCTGCCGAATATCGTCCACGCTATTGTTTGACGCCGCATCGAGCTCGTAAATATTAAAGGATGAATTGGTGGCAAACGATTTACACGATTCACATTGGTTACAGGCCTCAATGTTCTCTGTATCGAGGTTCATGCAATTGATTGTTTTGGCAAAAATTCGCGCGGTGGTTGTTTTTCCCACTCCCCGGGGACCCGTAAACAAATACGCCTGAGCCAAATGATTGGTCTTGATGGCATTTTTCAGGGTATTGGTAATACTTTTCTGACCCACAACTGTGTCGAAGGTAGCAGGGCGATATTTTCGGGCCGAAACAATAAAGTTTTCCATAGGGTTGCAAAAATAGAAAATCTTTCTTTATATTTGGTCAAGGCAAAGAAATTCGCCTATCGATGCTATTTTTCCATAAAAACTGAGAATTTACAGGGTTTGTAGCTTATTTCGGACAAAGTTTACCAAAATCCCAATTTTTTGCAAAAATTTGCCGGATTTTTTTGTAAGATTGCACAAGTTAAAAATAACCCTGAACAAAATAGAGTATTTTTTTATCTAAATTAATGATTTTGAAGCATATTAAACTCTTTTTATTAGCCACGGTTCTTAGCGGATTCATCGTGAATTCCGGTATGGCACAAGGCCATAACCATCACGAAGAACAAGACCAACACAGTTCAACAGAAAGCAAAGAATTGTTCGATGCCGGTAAGATGATTATTGAACACGTGGTAGATTCATATGAATGGCATATCCTCACCTGGGGTCATTCACATGTTTCGGTACCACTTCCGGTAATAATTTTTCATGAGGGGAAAGTCCTCACTTTCATGTCGTCGGCATTTACCGACCACGAAACACATCACAAAGCACCTATCTTTTTCGATGAAAGCGGTAAAATGATTCATAAAGAAGATGTTGGTCATACCGCCGATGTGGATTTTGCTCTCGCCATTATGGAAGATGGGTCGCACAAAGGCAAAATAGCCTATGTAGATGCCTATCATTATCTTTCCAATCATGAAATAAAAGAAGTTGCCGAATCGGGACTTCCGCTGGATTTTAGCATCACTAAAAATGTGATAGCCCTGTGGTTCAGCATCATACTGATGATTTGGGTTTTTGCAAGCGTGGCTAAGAGCTACCGCACCAGAAAGGGAATGTCTCCCAAAGGCATGCAAAGTGTATTTGAACCACTCATTATATTTATCCGCGACGATATTGCCAAATCATCCATTGGCGAGAAAAAATATGAGAAATATGTGCCTTTTTTACTCACCATTTTCTTCTTTATCTTCTTCAACAACTTGCTTGGTCTCATCCCAATAATTCCCGGGGGAGCCAATTTAACCGGCAATATTGCTGTTACAGGTATTTTGGCCATCTTCACTTTTGTAATCACTACTTTGAGTGCCAATAAAAACTACTGGGTTCACATTTTCAATACCCCCGGAGTGCCTTGGTGGCTTAAGTTTCCAGTGCCTTTGATGCCCATTGTCGAAGTCATGGGAGTGTTTACAAAGCCATTTGTTCTCATGGTCCGTCTCTTTGCCAATATTACTGCCGGACACATTATAGTGCTTGGGTTCATGAGTCTTATCTTCATTTTTGGAGCTATGTCACCCGTGGCAGGTTACGGCGTAAGTATTGTTTCTGTGGCCTTCTCGTTATTTATGTCGCTGCTGGAGTTTTTGGTAGCGTTTATTCAAGCTTATGTGTTCACACTGCTTTCGGCTTTGTATTTTGGCTCGGCCGTAGAAGAACATCATCATGCCGAAGAACATCATTAGAAATCATTTTTATTAATTAAATAAATTACAACTATGTCTTTATTAACCGTTTTATTGCAAGCAGCCGCCGATTTTACGCCATATGCGAAATTAGGAGCTGGTATTGGGGCTGGTATAGCAGCCATTGGAGCTGGTATTGGTATTGGTCAGATTGGTCGTGGTGCTGTTGAATCCATTGCCCGTCAGCCCGAAGCAGTTGGTGACATTCGTTCAAACATGATTGTTGCTGCCGCTCTTATCGAAGGTGTTGCTTTCTTTGCCATTGTGGTTTGTCTCTTGATTTTATTCCTGTAGAAAACCCTGAATTCAAGTATTCTGACGGTGGGTCAGGATACTTGATATTTATTGTTAACAAATAATATTTTGATATATGGAATTAGTTAGTCCCGGTTTAGGTTTGATATTTTGGATGTTGCTGTCGTTCAGCATATTGCTATTCATTACCTTTAAATTTATCTGGCCAGCCATTTTAGGAGGGTTAAAAGAACGCGAGCAGGAAATAGCTCAATCGCTCGAAGAAGCTAAAAACGCCCGCGAGGAAATGAAAGCCCTTCAAGCCAACAACGAATCTTTGATTAAAGAAGCCAAAGAACAACGCGATTTAATCATTAAAGAAGCAAAACAATTGAAGGAAGACATATTGGCTCAATCGCGCGATCAAGCCAAAGCTGAAGGTCAACGCATTGTTGAAGATGCTAAAAAGAAAATTGAGCAGGAAAAATTAGCTGCTATCGCCCAGATTAAAAGCGAAGTTGCCGATTTGTCCATCAGCATAGCCGAGAAATTGATTAAAGCAGAGCTTTCGGCAAAAAACAAGGATAAAGCCCTGATGGATACCTTAATTAAAGAAGCCGACCAGCAATTAAATTAATAGCTAATGAATCACGCACGACTTGCCAACAGATACGCCAAGGCACTTTTTGAACTGGCATTGGAACAGAAAAAACTGGATCAGGTGGGAGCCGACATGACTCTTATTGCCCAAACCATCGACGAAAATCGTGAATTGGCCAATATGCTGAAAAGCCCCATCATCGGTCTTGACAAAAAAGAAAAGGTGATGAAAGCACTCTTTGGAAAACTAACCGACCCCATAAGTCTGCGGTTTATGATTTTGGTTGCCAAAAAAAGCCGCGAGGAATATTTAATTCATTTTGCCAAAGAATTTACCGCCATTTATAAGGACTATAAAGGTCTTATAGATGCCTGGATTACAACAGCCTCCGACATCGAAGCCGAAGTTCGCGAATCGCTGATGAAACTGCTTGGAAAAATTACCGGAAAAACTATCATCCTCCACGAAGGCATTAATGCCAATCTATTGGGCGGATTTATTGTTAAAGTTGGCGATTATCAATACGATGCCAGCACCCGCACCTTAATCAGGAAGCTCAGGGAAGACTTCTCCAACAATCTGTATGTCACTAAAATATAAATAAAATAAGAAAAAAATTATAGATATGGCTCAAATCAAACCCGCTGAAGTATCAGCAATTTTAAGACAAGAATTGGCAGGTTTTAAAGATGAAGCTCAATTAGAGGAAGTGGGTACTGTACTCCAGGTGGGCGATGGTATTGCACGCGTTTATGGATTAACCAACGCTCAGGCCGGAGAATTGGTCGAGTTTGAAAAAGGTGGCTTAAAGGGAATCGTGCTCAATCTTGAAGAAGATAACGTGGGTGTGGTTCTATTGGGCGATGCCGAAAACATTACCGAAGGCGACACCGTGAAACGTACCAAACGCATTAGCTCTATTAATGTGGGTGAAGGTATGCTCGGACGGGTTATCAACACCCTCGGCGAACCCATCGACGGTGCCGGACCCATTACAGGCGAAACTTTCGAAATGCCCCTCGAGCGTAAAGCCCCCGGAGTAATTTTCCGTCAACCTGTAAACGAACCACTTCAAACCGGAATCAAAGCCATCGATGCCATGATTCCTATTGGAAGAGGTCAGCGGGAATTAATCATTGGCGACCGTCAAACGGGAAAATCGACCATTGCTATTGATACCATCATCAATCAAAAAGAATTTTTCGACAAAGGCCAGCCTGTATATTGTATTTATGTGGCATCGGGCCAAAAAGGCTCCACAGTGGCCAATACCATGCAGATTTTAAAGGAAAAAGGTGCTTTAGACTATACTGTTATTGTATCGGCGACAGCCTCCGATCCTGCTGCCATGCAGTATTACGCTCCTTTTGCAGGTGCTGCCATTGGCGAATATTTCCGTGATACCGGTCGCCCGGCATTGGTGGTTTACGATGACTTGTCGAAACAAGCCGTAGCTTACCGCGAAGTTTCCTTGTTGCTCCGCAGACCTCCAGGACGTGAAGCTTATCCCGGCGACGTGTTCTATCTGCACTCCAGATTGCTCGAGCGCGCAGCCAAAATTATCAACAGCGACAAGATTGCTCAACAAATGAATGACTTACCACCCAGTTTGGTGGGAAAAGTGAAAGGCGGCGGTTCGTTAACCGCACTTCCTATCATCGAAACACAAGCTGGCGACGTTTCAGCCTATATTCCAACCAACGTTATTTCCATTACCGATGGTCAGATTTTCCTGGAGTCGGACTTGTTCAACTCGGGTATCCGTCCTGCTATCAACGTGGGTATTTCGGTATCGAGGGTTGGGGGAAATGCTCAAATTAAACCCATGAAAAAGGTTGCCGGTACTTTAAAACTCGACCAGGCTCAATACCGCGAATTGGAAGCATTTTCCAAATTTGGTTCCGACCTCGACCCCGCAACTCTATCAGTTTTAGGAAAAGGAAAACGCAATGTGGAAGTGCTGAAACAAAACCTTTTCTCACCCATGTCGGTTGAGAAACAAGTGGCCATTATTTTCTGTGGTACCACCGGTTTGCTCAAGGATGTTCCTGTAAACCGCATTCATGATTTCCAAAATGACTATTTACACCATCTGGAAACCAACCATCCCGATACACTGAAAGCCATCAGCCAGGGAAAATATACCGATGAGATTGTGGACGTGCTCACCAAAGCAGCCGCAACCATATCAGAGAGATTTAAATAAATACTAATTATAAATCATTAGCATGCCTAGCTTAAAAGAGGTCAGAACGAGAATTTCATCTGTAAAATCGACACAACAGATCACAAGCGCCATGAAAATGGTGGCTGCCAGTAAGTTACGCAGGGCGCAAATGGCTATTGTCAATATGCGACCTTACGCTAAAAAGCTGAACGAGATTTTACAGAATGTGTCTTCCAATGACCAGTCAGAGGAAAATACTTTTGGAATTGAACGCCCGGTGAACAGAGTTCTTCTGGTTTCAATAACATCGAATCGTGGTCTTTGCGGCGCTTTCAATGCCAATGTGATTAAAAAAACCCGTCTCTTAGTGGAAGACGAATTCAAAAATCTCCCAAAAGAAAACGTGGAAATTATCACCATCGGCAAAAAAGCATCGGAGTTTTTCTCCAAAAAAGGGTTCAATCATATTGGCTCGTACGATCGGTTTTTCGATCATCTCTCCTTTGAAGTGATTCAGCCTTTGGCGGAAGAAATATTGGAGAAATTCAGTAAAAAGCAGTACGACAAAGTAATTATCGTTTACAACCAATTTAAAAATGCTGCTACCCAGTACACGGTTGCCGAACAATTATTGCCCATTTCTCAAAAACCAGATCAGGCTAAAACCGGAGCAAAAACAAGCTATTTATTCGAACCTTCGAAAGAAGAAATTCTAAGTAGTTTAATTCCTTCTATTTTACGGGTTCAGTTTTATAAAACTTTGCTCGATTCGTTTGCATCGGAACACGGAGCTCGTATGACAGCCATGCAGCAAGCCACCGACAATGCTCAGGAAATGCTTCGCAATTTAAAACTCAAGTACAATAAAGCTCGTCAGGCTGCCATCACAGGCGAAATCCTCGAAATTGTCGGGGGAGCCGAAGCACTGAAAAATGCATAGAATTTTCTAACCACTATTGGTTTCTAATTCTCTTAAAACCGCTTTGTCTACAGACAGAGCGGTTTTTTTATTCCGTATTATTTCACAATGCCATATAAGACTGAAAAATCAGATTTTCTTATCATTAAGAACTTGCTAATAAAAATGTATTCTATTGATATGATGGATAATAACCTATGGTAGTAACATCACAAATTATTTTTCACCGGCATAAATCTCCACCGAAAATTCTTATACATTTGCCCGCTTTCTAACGCATCAGAATGGAAAAAACTAACTCAAAACTGAAATTTCTTTTTGTCTCCAAATGGGGTGAAATTCTTGATATCGCCTTTGCTGTACTTAACGAAGGTAACGATGTGAAGATGTATACGGAAACTCCTTCCTATCGCGAGATTGGCGTAGGGTTTGTTCCAAAAGCCCGCGACTGGAAAAAGCACCTAAACTGGGCCGATATTGTTGTCTTCGACTATACCGGCTGGGGAAAAGAAGCTTCTGAACTCAGAAAATCCGGAAAACCGGTCATTGGCGGTACTGAATATACCGATTTATTGGAGGTTGACCGTAGCTTTGGTCAAAAGGAATTGAAAAATCATAAGATAAAAATCCTTTCCTACATGGAATTTCACTCCTACAGCGATGCTATTTCCTATGTTCAGAAAAACCCAAATGCCTATGTTCTGAAGCCTTCCGGCGAAATGCAGGATTATAAACAGCTGCTCTTTGTGGGCAAGGAAGAAGATGGAAGCGACATAATCCGGGTGTTGAAAGCCTACGAAAAAACCTGGGGAAAAACCTTAGAAGTTTTTCAGTTGCAACGACGTGTAACGGGTGTCGAAGTTTCTGTTTCAGGCTTTTTTAATGGCGAACAGTTTCTTAAACCCTACAACATTACTTTCGAGCATAAAAAACTATTCCCCAAGGAATTGGGCGTTTCCACCGGAGAAATGGGTTCCTCGATGTTTTGGACCGACCAAAGCCCCCTGTTCGATGCAACCTTAAAGAAATTTGAAACTATATTCAAACTTCACCACTTTACCGGCCATCTGGACATTAACTGCATAGTGAATGGAAATGGTATTTATCCTTTGGAGTTTACTTCGCGTTTTGGCTATCCCCAGGTTTTTATTCAAAGGGCAGGAATTACAGAACCCTTTGGCGAAATGCTTTTTAAAATAGCCACAGGCAAACAATTTACCATTCAGGTTAAAAGAGGGTTTCAAGTGGGTGCTTATATGGTAGTGCCACCTTTTCCTTACGACGACAAAAAAACCTTCGAAATGTTTTCGAAAGATGCGGTGGTGGTGATTAAAAAACCCATGAAAGAGGGTGTGCACCCGCAACATTTAAAGAAAATTAATGGGGAATGGCTCATTACAGCCGACTTTGGAATTGCTTTGCTCATCAGCGGAACGGGCCTCACCATGAAGGAAGCTCAGCGACAAATGTATAATCGTATTGGTAATATATTGATTAACAATGTTTATTATAGAACCGATATTGGCGACCGTTGGACAGAAGATTCCGATAAACTTTGGGCCTGGGGCTATTTATAACTATTTTTGAACCATGGACTTCATTCAGGGAAATCACAATATTGAGTCGTTTTTTGGGCTTTTACCCGCCGATTGGCAGGAAGCTATAGTTCCTTATTGGGTTGACTATGCCGATTCAAGTTTCCTCTATATTCTGATGGAAAACAATGAGATTATTGGCGGCGGGCTGGAATTTACCAAACCTTCGCCCGAAATGCTAACTCATTTTCAGCTTGCACAAAGCTATTTCGAAAAAGGATATAACTATCTGGGATACATATGGGTAAACGAAAGCCACCGGGGAAAAGGGCTGGGTCTTTTTTGGCTCGAAAATCTGATAAAACTCAAGCCGCAGCAAAAATTCTGGTTGAGCATTGAAGAGTTTTCACTCCATAGTTTCTATGAGAAAACCGATTTTAAACTAGTTCACCATCTGAGAAGCGATGAGGGCGAAGAATGGATAATGATTCGCGAATAATCCGGATGGCGAGACCTTCAACCAATAAAAAATTCTCCGAAAAGCTTAAAAACTCGTCCATTTAAACCCTATGTCCCCCGTTTGTATTTTATGGATGATTATCTTTGCTCCGGATACAAACGAAATAATCTTAAACCAATGAAAATCAAAAGCCTTCTATTCTTAATGGCTGCTGTGCTCCTCACCTTTTCCTGTTGCAATAAAACGGAAGAAAAAGAACCCGTTATCGAGGATCCTGTAGAAACTCCGTTGACCTTTGTCCGTGGTGTCGACCTGTCGTTTTTACCATTTCCGGAAAGCAGGCAAACCAAGTTCTTCGATAAAAACTGAACCGAAACCGCTCTGTTGAATTTGCTGAAAGCACGGGGAATGAACACGGTGAGAATCAGAATCCGGCACAATCCATCCACTTCTGGCTCATCCTATGCCGAGGTGAAAGCTTTCAGTGAACAGGTAAAAGCCAAAGAACTCAAGGTTTGGCTTTGCGTTCATTATTCCGATACCTGGGCCGACCCCGGAAGTCATACGATTCCCTCTGCCTGGAGCGGATTGCCCTTTAATGTGCTTAAAGACAGCGTGTTCCAATATACTTAAAAACTTGCCATCAATATTAAACCAGATATCATTCAAATTGGAAACTAGATAAACGATGGGTTTCTATGGCCATTGGGTAAAAAATCATCCCAATTCAATCAGTTTAAAGAATTGCTGAATCAGGGGATTTTTGCTGTGAGATAATTTTCATCCAAATCGAAAATCATGATTCATTATACGGGTCCAGCCACCGCCGATTATTTTTATTCTTCCATTCAAGGGTTTGATTATGACATTATTGTACTTTCCTATTATCCAGGTGGCATGGGGAAAATACAAGCTCAATTCAAACAAATATTTCTGCTCTAAAAACGAAATTTGCCAAAGATATCGTTATTGCCGAAACCGCTTACCCCTTTTCGCTGGGATGGAACGACTGGACCGATAATGTGATTGGCAACAATGACCAGCTCATATTACCTGCCTATCCGGCAACAGAAACCGGACAACACGATTTTTTGATGAAAGTGCGCGAAATGTGCCTTCACTCGGGAAGTTTTGGCTATTGCTACTGGGCTCCCGACTGGGTAGCCTGAGACGGACCAGAATCGCAGCAAGGATCAAACCGGGAGAATCCGGCACTTTTCGACTTCGATGGAAAGGAACTTTCCGGCACTTCCTTTTTTGCGGAATAGTTTCAGATATTATTGAATATCAGTATTTTTACTGAGCATTGGACTTTCTTTTACAGGATATTCCCGGTCCGAAGTACGATACATTTTCATTATTTGCTTTTTCAGCTGGTAATATCTTATGATTCCAATGGCTAAGATTATTAAACTTAGTGAAATTGAAAAATACCCCATGATGCTGATATTAGCCAAATCTTCCATTCCCAAAAAGGCTATTCCCGCCAAAATCAGATAGAGCGTGGTTCGAACATAAGATAACAATGTTCGCTCGTTGGCTAATTTGGTGCGTTCCAAAGCCAGATAATCTCTCAAAATGATTTCTTCTTTGGGTTGATAATCAGTGGTAAAATGAAATAAATTGCCAATAATATTTCCCATTTCAATGGTTTTAAAATGAATCCGTTTTTGAAAAAGCAGCTCCGGAGAATATCCTCAGGAATTGAATCAAAGCTAATCATTTTCTAAGTTTTCCGGCAATTATGTTCCCGGAAACTTTGAAATCCGCGCCCATCAATGGCAGAGGCAACTCTTTTGGGGGTTTATACCAAATAATAACAGCATATAGTCCAATAAACGAATTGTATAATGCCGATGCAATAGCTGTTTAGTCAAATTCCTATTGGACTTCCGAACAAGTTCGGAACACGGTCTTACAGATATGCTTTCGGTATTATTTCCTTCATCAGGGACTATTTGATTCATTATTCTTTCAAAATATCTATTTTTGCAAAAAAAATTTGAGCATCATGTCAACCCTAAAAATTTACAATACACTCAGCAGGCGCAAGGAAGATTTTGAACCCATCAACCCTCCCCATGTGGGCATGTATGTTTGCGGGCCAACTGTTTATGGCGATGCTCATTTAGGCCATTCGCGCCCCGCAATCACCTTCGATATCGTTTTCAGATACCTGAAATATCTGGGTTTTAAAGTTCGCTATGTGCGAAATATTACCGATGTGGGTCATTTGGAAAATGATGCGGATTTTGGTGACGATAAAATAGGAAAAAAAGCCCGTCTGGAGCAACTGGAACCCATGGAAGTGGTTCAGTATTACACCAATCGCTATCACAGAGATATGGATATGCTCAATGTTAAACGACCCAGCATCGAACCCCATGCCAGCGGCCATATCATTGAACAGATGGACATGGTTCAGAAAATTATTTCATCGGGCTTTGCCTATGAAAGAAATGGCTCAGTCTACTTCGATGTGAGCCGGTATGCCAGCCAATTTCCCTACGGAGAACTCTCGGGTCGTAAGCATGAAGAATTGCTCGAAAATACACGTGAACTGGCCGGACAGGAAGAAAAAGACGATAGCGCCGACTTTGCTCTGTGGAAGAAAGCTTCCCCCGAACACATCATGCGGTGGCCTTCGGGTTGGAGCGATGGATTTCCGGGATGGCATATGGAATGCTCGGCCATGAGCAAAAAATATCTGGGCGACCGATTCGACATTCATGGCGGCGGAATGGACCTTATTTTCCCTCATCACGAATCGGAAATAGCACAAAGCAAAGCAGCCAATAAGGGCGAAGAGCCTGTGAAATACTGGATGCACAACAATATGATAACCATCAACGGGCAAAAGATGGGAAAATCGCTGGGGAATTATATCACCATCGAAGACCTTTTCAGCGGGAATAATACAGTGCTAGAAAAAGCATACAGCCCCATGAATATCAGATTCTTTATGCTTCAGGCCCATTACAGATCGCCTTTGGATTTTAGCAATGCCGCACTTCAGGCCGCCGAAAAGGGATTTCAGAAGCTCATGACCGCTGTGGTAACTTTGCAAAAACTTACTCCGTCGGACAAGTCTTCCTTTTCAGTAGACGAGTTGATAGAGAAAAGTTTCGAAGCCTTGAACGACGATTTCAACACCCCCATTCTTATAGCACAACTATTTGATGGCGTTCGACTTATCAACAGCACCAACGACGGAAAAGAAACCATTACAGCCGAGGATTTAGCCAAATTGCAAAAGTTTTTCAATGAGGTAGTTTTCGAAATTCTGGGACTTTTACCCGAGGAAAAAGAAAATGAGCAGAACGATGCCTTGCTCGATGGTGTGATGAAAACAGTGCTGGAAATCAGACAACAAGCCAAACAAAACAAAGATTGGCCCACAGCAGATTTTATCCGCAACGAACTTACAAAGCTCCATATCAAAATTACCGATACCAAAGAAGGCGCTGTTTGGAGTGTGGAAGAGTAATTGGCTTCAAAAGCACCATGGCAATTAAGAATTTCTTAAACCCATTAGTTTTAGGTTTAACTCCTATCTTTGCCCCATGACAACCGGAGTTCCTTCGTACAGAAAAATATGGGATGTTTCCTACCCCATCATTCTTACCATGCTGGCTCAGAACATTATCAATGTAACGGATACAGCATTTTTGGGAAGAGTGGGCGAAGTGGAGCTGGGAGCCAGTG
Organism: Draconibacterium orientale; assembly: GCA_020718205.1. Classification (GTDB taxonomy): domain Bacteria; phylum Bacteroidota; class Bacteroidia; order Bacteroidales; family UBA12170; genus UBA12170. The sequence goes on along the minus strand of DYSN01000027.1, from coordinate 6,631 downwards.
CCATTGCCGGTCTTTTCTATATTTCGGTTTTTATGCTGGGTTTTGGCTTTAGCACCGGAACTCAAATTATGATTGGCCGCCGAAATGGTGAGCAAGCCTACGATAAGGTTGGACAAATATTTTTGCAATCCTCCTATTTCTTTTTGGTGCTAGGCTTGTTACTCTTTTTGCTGATTTACTTCTTTGGCTATCCGCTGCTTCGTGTTATTGTTTCCTCAGAAAACATTCTGGACGCCAGCGAAGTATATCTTAAAACCAGGGTTTTTGGCATACTCTTCGCCTTTGGTAATCTGGCTTTCAGGTCGTTGCTGGTGGGAATTACCCAAACCAAAGCACTGGGCTATTCGGCATTTCTTATGGCCATCACCAATGTCATTCTGGATTATATTTTCATTTTCGGACATTTGGGGTTTCAGCCCATGGGCATTCAGGGTGCTGCTTTAGCCAGCGTAATATCTGAAGCAGTGGCTCTTGTTTTCTTCATTGTTTATGCCTTCATCCATATCGACCGCAAAAAATACCATTTGCTTCAATTTCCAAAAATCGATTTTTCGGTCATTGGAAAAACCTTATCCATTTCGGTTTATGTGATGGCTCAATATTTTATTTCGGTGGGAATCTGGTTTAGTTTTTTTGCCATCATCGAACAAATGGGCGAGCGCCCCTTAGCCATTTCCAATATCGTCAGAAGCATGTATATGGTGTTGGTGATTCCAATTATGGGGTTGAGTACCGCCACCAGCACTTTGGTGAGTAACGCCATTGGTGCCGGATTTAAAGATGATGTGCTTAAAATCATCAACCGCATAGTTAAAATCAGTGTGGTGAGTGTGGTTCCCATTATTGCCCTGATGCTGATTTTCCCCAGAACATTGGTTTCTATCTATACCAATTCGCCCGAGCTTATTGACCAAACCATTCCTTCTGTTTATACCATCAGCTTTGCTATTCTGCTGTTTGCCGTGGCTTTTGTGGTGTTTAGTGGAGTTTCCGGAACCGCCAATACAAAAACCGCTTTGGCCATCGAAATTTTAACGCTGATAATCTATACCGCCTATGTTTACTGGGTGGTTATCATACAACAATGGCCTGTGGAAATTGCCTGGACCAGCGAATATGTCTATATGCTTTTCCTATCCATGTTTAGCTATTGGTACATCAAAACCGGACGATGGAAGGCCAAAATCATTTAAATTAAACAACATCCGCCGATTTCTTTCCTACTTTTTTCTGAGTTTTTGATGTCTCAATATTCCGGGGATAATCTCTCGTATTTAAAAAGAAGGCTATTCTGATATGGGGGAAGTGGTGTGAGTTATAGTTTTATTCAGATTTTCAAGTTTTCACAAGTTTAATGGAGTAAGAGTGGGTGTTAGTCAATCGCAATCAGAATAGCCAGTATTTTCTTTACTAAAATATTTTTTGTTTATTTTTTATGCTGCAATGTTAAACATTCTTCGATATGAATCCACCAACCATTAAAATATTTTTTTCTTTTTCTAAAGAGATTTTTTTTAATGATACAAAATGAATAATAATCTTAAATTTGCGGCAGTTAAACAGTTAGAAAAATATATTTGGAATCGTTTTCTGCTTAGTTAGAAAATTACTTCGGGGATTTTAATACTGAATATTCCATTTTTCTATATTCTGTTTGTTTAATTTTTTTAATATTTTTATGGACAATATACAATCTCTTTTTTCCATTAAAGATTTGGAAAATCTAACCGGAATTAAGGCGCACACAATAAGAATCTGGGAGAAACGATACGGGCTTTTGGTACCAAACAGAACCGAGTCGAACATACGCTACTACGATCTGGAAAACTTAAAAAAACTCCTCAATATTGCCATTTTAAATCATCAGGGGATAAAAATCTCTAAAATAGCCACTTTTAAAAGCTCCGAGCTCGAAAATAAAGTGCGTGAGCTCACCAGTGGACGAAATGAGCACGAACACTTCGTTAATTCCCTGAAGATTTCCATGCTCAATTTCGACCGCAATCTTTTTGAGCATACCTATAACAGCCTTATCAGCGAATCATCCTTTCGCGAGGTTTTTGTTCACGTCCTGATTCCCTTTTTACACAATATTGGCATTGAGTGGCAATCGAACAGTCTGACGCCGGCACACGAGCACTTTTTCTCCAATCTTCTAAAGCAAAAGCTTTTAATAAACATTGAGCGGGTTCAGGAAGTGCTGCCCCGGAACCCCGAAGAAGTTTATGTGCTTTTTCTTCCCGACAACGAAATTCACGAGTTTGCCTTACTTTTCATTCACTACGAACTTCTTTTAAAGGGATATTACAGCGTTTACCTGGGTCAAAGCGTGCCCATAGACAATTTATATGCCTTGCAGAAATCGTTTAATAAGATAAAATTCATCAGCTATTTCACCATAAAGCCCGATATGGATCAGGTGGATGCCTATTTCCATCAATTTGAAAATGAGCTGCTAAACAATCGCAACGATGAATTTTGGGCTGCAGGACAGCGAGCCACCCTGCTGCAACCAGGTCACAATTTGAAAAAAACAACTGTTTTCAAATCGCTGGAAGCTTTGATTGGCATGATTCGATAGAAGAGATTGAGGTTCTTGTTTCTCGCTCCTGAATGATCCGATTTAACCTGATTGAAAACAAATTATCCTTGTTTAGCAGATTCATAAACAAAGCTTATGTCTCTTATTCACAAATAGTTGAAAAACCATCCCCAACTTTTTTCCCAAACTTGTCATACCGAATTGATAGTTTTATTTCGCCACCAAAAAAAGCGTTCACCTATAATTTTCAGCCCCCAAAAAGACATAAAATTCAAAAATTAAGTAATTCCCTGAAAAGGCGAAACGGGCTTATAGTTTTAGAATCAAATCAATCGACTTAACGGCAGTTTAGTTACCTTTGAAACCCAATATGGGCAAGGAAGAACAATCTATCCAGATCCTTTTCCATCTTCAAAAAAAACATTTCAGAACATGAGAAAATTCGATCCGAAAAAAAATTACGAAGCCACCAAAAAGGCCATTGGTTATGTGAGCAGAAAGGAAGCCACTCAGAAAGATTATAGCCGAATTGGATTTATGTCGGGGCTCGAAGTGCACCAGCAACTACTTACCAAAGAAAAACTTTTCTGCCATTGCCCGGCGGGTAAATATCACACACACAACGATTTCGATGCCGAAGTTATCCGTCATATGCGGCCCACGCTGAGCGAGTTGGGTGAGTACGACGGCACTGCGCTCATGGAGTTTAAAACCCGCAAAACCATCATCTACCGACTCAAAAACCAAACCACCTGTACCTACGAAGTGGACGATACTCCCCCCTTCCCCATCAACCGCGAAGCACTGGGAATTGGTCTCGAAATTTCGCTTCTGTCGAAGCTGAATATCGTGGGCGAAGTGCATATTATCCGCAAACAATACTTAGATGGAAGTATTCCCACAGGATTTCAGAGAACGGCTATTTTGGGCGTCAACGGCGAAATTCCCCTGAAAAACAAGAAAGTGGGACTCATTCAACTGAGCATTGAAGAAGATAGTTGCCGCGAAATTTCGGACATTGGCCATACCAGAATCTACAAAACCGACCGACTGGGAATGCCTCTCATCGAAACCGTTACACAGCCCGAGCTGCTGAATCCCGACGAAGTGAAAGAAGCCTGCGATTATATCCGCTTCCTTAACCGCAGCACCGGCAAAGTCGTTACAGGAATTGGCGCCGGACGCGAAGACGTAAACGTGAGTTGCAAAGGCGGAACAAGGGTAGAAATAAAAGGAGTTTCGCACACCAAATGGATACCGGAACTCACCCATATAGAAGCATTCAGACAGTGGGCTTTGCTGCATCTTCGCACCGATTTAAACGAACGAATTAAAAAAGAAGATTGGAAAATGACCTCCGCTGAGCTCGATTTTTATCTGTTTGGTTTCCCTTCGAAAGAAATCAATCAGGCTAAAAAACAGGGGTTCACCATAGTGGCTGTTAATCTTCCGCAATTCCGCAAGCTCCTCTCCCATTTTACCCAGCCAGGAAAAGTTTTTGCCGACGAGATTTCCGAGCGACTCAAAGTAATAGCCTGCTTAGAACTCCCCAATATGACCCACAGCGAAAGCCTGGAGCCCACCATAGCCGAAGACGATTTCGAAAAAATAAGAACCCTGCTCCAATCGGGGAAAGAAGATGGTCAGATTGTTTTCTGGGGACCCAAAGACGATGTTAAAACCGCCCTGGAAACCATTGAAGAACGCTGTCTGATGGCCTTTAGCGAAGTTCCCAAGGAAACCCGGAAATCGTTTGCCAACGGAACCACCATTTTCGAGAGGGTTTTACCCGGCGCCGACCGCATGTATCCCGACACCGATTCCGCACCCATTCCATTGGAAAACAAATATATAGAACAACTTAGTGCCAATTTGCCCAGTGATATTATGGATCGGTATCATCAGCTTAAAACCTGGAATGTTCCCGAAGATACCTATACCTATCTTTTCAAGAAAAATCTTTATCCGCTAATTGAAAGATTGTATTTGGAGCTTGGCCTTTCGCCCCGCTTTGCCGGAACATTTTTAGGCCATCATATGAAATTTGTAGAAGGTCATCATAAATCGGTGGATCATTTCGACTATCACATCATCTTTGGTTTATTCAAGTATTTGAAAGACAACCAGCTGGAAAAAGAGTTGGCACTAAAAATGCTCCCGGTTATTTACACCCATCCGAAAATGCAGTTCGATTCGGTGCTGAACGCCATTAATTTCCGCAAAACAGCCAAGGAAAATATTCTCAGCCAGATTCCCTTTTTAAAGGAGAAATTTGTTCAAATAGCTCAGTGCAAAAACGAGAAAAACGAGAAAAACTGGGTGATGGGCCAAATGAGAAGTTTTGCATTGGGCAATATTTCGCTCAGCGAGCTTCAGGGAAAAGTAGACCAAATAAATTCTTAACATTCAATCAATTAAAATAATGAGCGACGATATATTTCAAGGTTATAAGGGAGCATCGCTGGAGATGCTGAAAAAATATCATGTAAGAGTTTGGGGACAGGCTCAGGTGGAAACCACCCGCGGAATGTTCCAGGGCACTGTTTTACCAAGAGCCGAAAACGATGACGATCAGCATATTGTAATGAAGATTATCACCGGTTACAATGTTGGGGTCGACATCAATACCATCACCAATATGAAAGAAACCGGATATAAAAAGGCCAATTATAAAATTCCGGAAAAAGAATTTCCCTATACCGAAGGCTTGCCCAAGGTGAAGCTGTTTGGAACCGGGGGAACCATTGCCAGCCGTCTCGACTACAGAACAGGAGCTGTGATTCCGGCCTTTTCGCCGGGCGAGCTCTATGGCGCTGTGCCAGAACTTGCCGACATCTGCAACCTTGAAACCGAAAAGATTTTTGCGGTATTCTCCGAAAATATGGGCCCCAACCAATATATGGCACTGGCCAAAGCCATTGGAAGAGAAATAGAACGCGGCGTTGACGGCATCGTTATTGGCCATGGAACCGATACCTTGCATCATACAGGAGCAGCGCTTACGTTTATGGTTCAGAATTCGCCTGTGCCCATTATTTTGGTGGGTTCTCAGCGCTCATCGGACCGTCCGAGCTCCGATGCAGCCTTAAACCTGATGCATGCCATGTATGCCGCCGGACACAGCGACATAGCCGAAGTGATGGTTTGTATGTTTGGCCCCACTTCCGACGAGTATGGGCTGCTGCACAAAGGAACTCGTGTGAGAAAAATGCATTCGAGCTACCGGTCTACTTTCAGAACCATTGGCGATGTGCCCATGGCTATGGTTACGCGAAGCAGCATTACCCCCATTAAAAAGGAATTCAATCACCGCCGGAGAGATAAAAATGTGAAGATTCTTCCCTATTTCAGCGATAAGGTGACCATGCTTTATTATTATCCAGCCATGAAGCCCGATATCTTAGATGCCATGGTAGATGCCGGTTATAAAGGAATTGTATTTATTGGCACCGGACTTGGCCACGTGAACAAGGAACTGTATCCGGCCATTGAACGCGCCCACAAAAAGGGCGTTCATATGTACATGACTTTGCAAACCATTTGGGGATATGTACACATGTTTGTTTACGATACAGGCCGCGATATGATGGCCAAAGGAATTATTCCCGCCGGAAACATGCTGCCCGAAGTGGCCTTCATTAAGCTGGGCTGGGCTTTGGGACAAACCGACGACCCCGAAGAAGTGAAGAAACTCATGCTCACCCCCATCAACGACGAAATAACAAGCCGCGAACCCTATAATGGCTATTTGGTGTATCAGGGCGGCGTACCGGAGGTGGAAGAGTTTATTAAGAAGGTGAGGAAGTAGGGATTTTTAGATGAACACTTGCACTTAGAGAATAACAGAGTTAAGTGGATTTTACTAAGCTTTATTTTCAGAATTGAATAGGTTATTCAACCAATTGACAAACAGATTGCATAATTCCTGATTGGTATCTAAATATGATTTAGTAATTGCCAATCCCATTGGTGTTCCCGGGTCCTCTTGCCAGGCTAACCAAGTGTGTATTCTTGCTTTTGATTTATGGATGGGTTTTTTTTGTGCAAAGCCTTGATTTTTTAACACTTGAATTGTGTATCTTTGTTCTA
>DYSN01000266.1 GCA_020718205.1 Draconibacterium orientale | reverse complement strand
ATTGAGGGCTTTTTATCGTCAATTTGCTGAAAGTGTAGTTCCTGCAACTTATTATGAATATTTGAGAGGGGATATTAGTCGGGAAGAACTTTTCAACAAAAATCCAAAGGAAGCGGCTAATGCAAGAAACGAAGCATGGCAGGCGGAATTAGGGAAGACCGATCCCGATACAGTTAAATCTAGAATTGAATCTGCTTTAAATGGAGCAACCAATTGGCTTTTAATAGGTGGACCTCCATGTCAAGCATATTCCTTGGCTGGTCGTTCCAGAATGCTTGGAGGATATAAAGGAGAATACGAAACAGATCCACGTCACTTTCTTTACAAGGAATATCTGTATATTTTAGCTGAACACCAACCGCCAGTGTTTATAATGGAAAATGTCAAGGGTTTGCTTTCCGCAAAGCTACAACAAAAAAAAACCTTTGAATTGATTCAATCTGACTTGCAAAATCCTACAGGCGCCATTGGACATAGATCGGGGCATTCTTTATCTTATAAATTATTTTCGATTTCTAAAAAACGCCCTGAAAACCAAGAAACAACAAAGCCTGAGGATTATGTTGTTCATTCGGAAGACTATGGCATTCCTCAAGCAAGACACAGAATTATTATTTTTGGAATTCGCTCGGATATTTATAAATCAGACCCAAGCATATTAAATAAAGTAAAAAAGCAAGTATCAATTAATGATGTGATTAGTGATTTGCCCAAGTTGCGGAGCGGGCTTTCAAAGGAAGAAGATTCGGCAATTAAATGGCGGGATGCAATCAAGTCAATAGTAGATGCGGCATGGCTGGAAACTGTAAATCCATCCCTTCGGCAGGCAATAATTAGCGCAACAAAAAGAGTTGGAGCAAGTTTGAATAGAGGCGATTCTTTTTTGCCATTAATAGTCGCGCCTAAGGAATATCATGACTGGTATGTGGATGGTGCTTTATCCGGGGTTTGTAACCATGAAACAAGAGGACATATCAAACTCGATTTACATAGATATTTCTTTGCCGCTGTTTTTGCTCGTGAAAATAATTGTTCACCAACGCTGAATGATTTCCCAAACGAATTACTGCCAAAGCATGAAAATATTCAGGCTGTTTTAGGGACTACAATATTCAATGACCGTTTTAGAGTTCAAGTTAGCGGATACCCATCAACAACTGTTGTGTCACATATTAGCAAAGATGGCCACTATTATATTCACTATGACCCATCACAATGCCGTAGTTTGACGGTGAGAGAAGCGGCTCGTCTGCAAACTTTTCCAGATAATTATTTCTTTGAAGGAAATAGAACTCAGCAATATCATCAAGTTGGAAATGCTGTTCCGCCCATGCTTGCTTATAAAATTGCTGAAATTGTTTTCAAGACTTTTGACACTTTAAAGTAAGGGGACATTTTGTTTCGCCTAAAACTTGCTTCTGTTCCCAATCCTGATTATGACGAATGGTTTCCCCCAGCGCCACTTCGATATATATCCGTCAAATCTTTGAAAGAGGCTTCTCGAAAATGCCGCGAATATATCGAAGAATTCAATTTAGGCTCAGGCAACTGGGCAGGCGGAAAAGTTTCACAAAACAGAAAAACAATTGCCCAAATTTCATACAATGGAAGAATTTGGAAACCGTAGTTTGTAAACATGCCTGACGTATTTACGAAAGAAAAACGCTCCGAAGTTATGTCCCGTATCAAAGGGAAGGGAAATAAGGATACGGAATTGGTCATGATTCAAATTTTACGAAGCAATCACATTTCAGGATGGAGAAGAAATCAGGCTGTATTTGGTAAGCCTGATTTTGTTTTCCCAAAGCAAAAGATTGCACTTTTTGTGGATGGCTGTTTCTGGCATGGCTGTCCCAAACACTCGAACATGCCCCAAAACAACCGTGAATTCTGGCAGAAAAAACTACAGGGAAACAAAGAACGGGATAAACGGGTTACAAGAGAACTGAGAAAACAGGGTTGGGTCGTAGTCCGCGTGTGGGAGCATGAACTCAAAGCCCC
>DYSN01000026.1 GCA_020718205.1 Draconibacterium orientale | reverse complement strand
CAGCAATTACCCTTTTGGCGAAGTGAACAACCCAAGCTGGACAAGTTTAAACGGCTCAAAAAAAGGAAACAACTCAACATCAGGTTATTCGGGTACCGTTTTTGAGCCCCGCGATGAGTATAAAGGTGATTTTGCCCGAATCTATTTCTATATGGCCACCCGCTACGAGAATGTTATTGCCAATTGGGATAATAACAGCTCCGAAGCCGATGCAGCGCTCAACGGAACAACATATCCCTGCTATGAAACCTGGTATTTGAACCTTTTGCTGGCATGGAATCAGTCAGACCCTGTGAGCACAAAAGAAATTGACCGCAACAATGCCATTTATAATATTCAGGAGAACAGAAATCCTTATGTGGATCATCCTGAGTATGTTGCCCTGGTTTGGGGAGGCAATGCAGCTCCTGTAATTGCCAATGTGAATTACACACCCAATCCACCCAACGAAGGTGTTGCTGTAAATGTTACTGCAACTATAACCGACGATGGAACTGTGAGCTCTGCCTATATCTACTGGGGATACTCAGCATCCAATCTTTCCAACTCTGTTGCCATGACCCATAGCGGCTCGGCTTACAGCGGCCAAATTCCGGGTCAAAACGGCGGAACTCAGGTGTATTTTAAAATTACTGCTACCGACAATCTGGGCGTCTCAACAAGCTCGTCCGTTCTCAATTACACCGTTACCAATTCAAATACTTCACCTGTAATTACCAATGTTCAACACACCCCTGTGGCTCCATCTCCCGATGACGATGTAACTGTTTCAGCCACCATCACCGACAATGGAACCATTACTCAGGCAAAAGTTCTCTGGGGATACAGTGCAGGAAACTTGGCCAACGAGATTGTGATGAGTCATAGCGGGAGTTTGTATTCCGGAACAATTGATGCCCAAACCGCTGGAACTGTGGTGTATTATAAAGTTCAGGCCACTGATAACGAAGGCGTTACTTCCAATAGCAGCACATACAGCTACACTGTTACTGCCAACAATACAGCACCTGTCATTACCAGCGTGCAACACTCCCCTTCATCCCCTTCACCCGACGATGATGTAACTGTTTCAGCCACCATCACCGACAATGGAACCATTACTCAGGCAAAAGTTCTCTGGGGATACAGTGCAGGAAACTTGGCCAACGAGATTGTGATGAGTCATAGCGGGAGTTTGTATTCCGGAACAATTGATGCCCAAACCGCTGGAACTGTGGTGTATTATAAAGTTCAGGCCACTGATAACGAAGGCGTTACTTCCAATAGCAGCACCTTTAACTACACCGTTGTAAGCAACAATACATCACCGTTAATTAGCAATGTTCAGCACACACCCACAAGTCCAGATGAAGGAGAAATAGTTACCGTTTCTGCCACCATCACCGATGACGGAACCATCAGCAGCGCCACTATAAAATGGGGTTACACATCCGATAATCTGGCTAATTCTGTGGCCATGACACATTCGGGAAATACCTATAGCGGGCAAATACCCGGACAGGATGCTGATATTACCATTTATTATAAGGTAAGTGCCACCGACAACGAAGGTGCCACCAGCAACAGTGCTATCAACCAGTACAATGTAGCAGGAAATACCAATCCTACCCCTGTAATTTCGAATATTACACAATATCCAACAAGCCCAACCAACTACGATTATGTTACTATTTCGGCGCAAATAACCGATAATGGCAGTATAGAAGTTGCTGAAATTCAATATGGTTTAGCGCAAGGACAACTAACTCAAACCGTTGATATGAACAGCAATGGCAATGTGTTTTCGGGTCAGATTCCCCCACACAATCCAGATTTAACCATCTACTACAGAATTAAGGCCTACGATGATGAAGGAGCCTTTTCTTACTCATCGGTGTATAGCTATTATGTGGATTTGGCAGATGGTGTTACACAAGTTCTAACAAGTGATTTGATGATAGTTCCGAATCCGGCACAGCAATTCATTCAAATCTCGTCGGAGAAATTTGCCACTGAGAATGCTAATGTGGAGTTATTTAATGTAAGTGGTCAAGTGATTCAACGGATTTCAAGCTACCCATTAAACGAAAAAATCGACATTCACGGTTTGAGAAGTGGTTATTACTATGCCAAAATCACCATCGGTGGAAGAATTTCCTTCCTGCCTTTTGTGGTAAGGAAATAGTGCTATAACTCAGCTTTGATGCGCTGTTTGGCAACTTCGAACATTATGATTCCGCCAGCCACCGAAACATTGAGCGACTCAATAAAACCCAGCATAGGGATTTTTACGAAGCTGTCAATATATTTGAAATAAGCCGGGCTTATTCCATCGTCTTCGGCACCCAATACCAATGCCAGCGGGCCACTTAAGTCCTGGTCGAAGTAGTAATTTTCAGCTTTTTCGGAAAGTCCTACAATTTTAATTCCGCTATTTCTCAGAAACTCAAGGGTATCTTTAAGGTTATCTTCGCGACAAACAGTAATCTTGTGCAAAGCTCCTGCTGAAGTTTTTATGGCATCTTCGTTCACACTAGCTGATCCGCGCGTTGGTATCACAATGGCATTGACACCACTACACTCTGCGGTGCGGGCAATGGCTCCAAAATTCCGCACATCGGTAATGCGATCCAGCAGAAGAATAAATGGAGTTTTCCCTTCCTCATAAACCATTGGAATCTGGTTTTCGATGCTTTGATAGCTGATGGGCGAAATGTAGCCAATGACGCCCTGATGGTTTTTTCGGGTGATTCGGTTCAGGGCCTGTTCGGGAACATTATTAAACGGGATTTTATGATACTTAATGAGTTGAAAAAATTCGTGGTATAATTCCCCCCGCAAGCCATTCTGTATCAGAAGTTTTTCTATTTCCTTTCCACTTTCTATGGCTTCCATTATGGCTCGTAAACCAAAGACCATTTGGTTTCGTTCCTGAAGTTCGTTGTGCATATTGGCAATATTTTTGTAAAAGTAGAAAAATAGTTTTTAAAAATGCGGGGATAAGTGATTAATATGAATAATGGATTCATTCATTACCAAAAGCAAATCCACTAAGGAAAAATTTATTTTCAAGGAATTCACCAAATTGATAAGTTAATTTCCAGTTTTTTATGCTGAAAAATAACCATTTTTAAATTCTGCTAAATTTCACTTTGTCTGACTTTTTCCCGGCAATTATCTCTAAGATATAGATGCCTGAAGAAAGTTGGCTCACATCAAGAGTGAGCGTTTGCCGGCCGCTGGAAATTTGATTCTGAATCAGCACCTGCCCTTTTATATCCATGATTCTGTAATACCTCTGGCTGTTGTCAAAAATGTCACCATCAACGGTTATGAAATCGTGGGTTGGGTTTGGCGATAAGATTATATTGCCGGATGCATCCCCTGGATTTTGTATTCCAAGAATATTCAATGCTTCTTCGAAATCCGGCAAACCATAACCATAGAGCGTATCGGGCTGAATAAATTTATCTGAACTATATTCAATGGCTTGTTTAATCATTTTAGGGCTTTGTGTGGGATCGGCTGACCATAAAGCAGCTGTAATTCCCGCTAATATGGGCGACGAGAATGAAGTTCCACTCGAAGGACCTACCATATCTACCACAGAGGAAGCCACATAAGCCGATGCACCGCGTGCCACAACATTGGGTTTCACGATATCGCTCCAGGGGAAACCATGGCTGCTGAATGGTGCAATAATTCCTTCACCGTCAATGGCACCAATGCTAAACACATTGACTCCATCGGCGGGTGCACCTACATATCGCCAGGATGAAGTTCCTGAATTGCCGGCACTGTTAACCGCAATCATGCCTTTCGCATAGGCCAGATTAGCGCCTTGGGTAATGATGGTAGAATGACCATCTAAATCGTCCCAGGTGTGATCCATGGTAATGTCGTCGAAGGTGGTGTAGCCGAGGGAAGTATTCAGCACATCGGCACCAACACTATCGGCAAAAGCTGCACCAGCTACCCAATTGTACTCCTCTATTAGGAATTCTGTGGCTCCATCTTCTGTCCTGATAAGCCAATAATCAGCATCGGGGGCTGTTCCTACCAACATGCCCTCCCAATATCCACCCATGGTGCTTAAAACTGCAGTTCCATGGCTGTGATCGGCAAATACCGACATACCGGGAGTTACCATATTGGCCGTGCCAAGAATTTGACCATTATCCCAGAGATGCTGAAAAATAGTTCTTTGGTCAACACCAATAAAACCCGCATCCAGCACGGCAACTTGTATTCCGGCGCCTTTATAGCCCAATTCGTGGAGTTTTTGCCCGTTCAGCTGACTTATCTGAACCCATCCGCCACCGTAAAAACTGCTGTCGTATGCAAGAGCTGATTTAAATTCCCCTAAAAAATTCTCGTCGGAAATCTCGTAATCCATTTTTTTCGATGGAACGCCATTGGGGTTTGGCCTAAAGACCTTTACCACATTTTTAACATGGGGCAATGCAGCAATGGCTTCGATATTGCTACTGTCAGTAAGCGATATAACGATGGCATTGAGCCATTTAACTTCTATTATAAATTGAGCATCGGTGGTAGCATTCAACACCGATTGAATGTAAGAATCGTTCACAGGGAGGTCGGTACTATCAAGTGATATATTAAACTTTTCCCGTCGCTCGATACTTCGTGTCGACAAAAACGCTGAAGGATTGCTGAGCGAAAATTCAGAATTGTTTTTATCGCTAAAATGAATGGCAAATTTATATACATCCTGTGCCATGGAATTTAAGGTTATGAGTAAAACCAAACCAATGGTGAAAAACTTCTTCATATTCAATAATTTTTTGTCAAAATTAATAATAAATGTATTGAGAAAACAAGTGGAAGCCAATGTAGTTGTCCTGTTTGGCGATTGGTTAACAAAGTTACTTGATTTGCAGGTTTTGTTTAATGAATTTATATAACAATTAAACAATTCGTTAACAAAATAGATATGTTGGCATTGTGACTTATGGCATCTTTAATAACTACTTTTGTCCCAATTAACTCAATGAAACCAAAACTCAACTATGATGACATTTCAATCGATATATTTTCAGGCCTTGGGACTTACCCTAATTTTAATGACAGCACTTTGGGTGGTAAGCGTAATTAAAAAAAATGCTTCCATTGTCGATCCTTTTTGGGGAACAGGTTTTGCAATTTTGGTTTGGTTTTATGTATTATCTAGTCTAAGTTTCGAACCTCGTCCGCTTTTAGTGGCCACATTGGTAACCATTTGGGGATTAAGACTTTCGCTACATTTGGGGATAAGAAATTTAGGCAAGCCCGAAGATTTTCGCTATCAGAAATTCAGAAAAGACTATGGAGAGCATCGCTATTGGTGGGTTAGTTATTTTCAGGTTTTTCTTCTTCAGGGCATTTTGATGTGGCTAATTTCGGCCCCTTTACTGGGCGCTATGGTTTCTAATAATTATAACTCCAGTCATTTAGAATGGATAGATTTTGTGGCTGTGTTGGTTTGGATTGTTGGATTTATATTCGAAGCCGGTGGCGATTATCAGCTCAGCCAGTTTAAAAGCAACAGCACCAACAAAGGAAAAATATTGAATACAGGATTTTGGAAATATACACGCCATCTCAACTATTTTGGCGATGGTTTTCAATGGATAGGCTTCGCTCTGTTTTCGGTGGCCAATCATTGCTATTTGCCTGTCCTTAGTGCAGTTTTAATGAATTTGCTGCTTCTAAAGGTTTCGGGGTTGAGTTTATTGGAAAAATCATTAACCAAAACAAAACCAGGTTATGATGAGTATATCAGAAAAACACCTGTATTTTTCCCCTGATTTCCTAAAAAATAAAAAGCTATGGAATGGATAATCAAGAATTTATGGTTTATTCTTTTTGTGGTTTGGGGACTGCCGTTGGGAATTTACCGAAGCAAATTCAGAAAATTAGTTTACGAGACCCAAAGCTGGACCATCAACATTAAACCAGTTTTTTTCAAAGAAATCAGGGCTTTAATTGGTAATATTTTTCCACAAAACCCGTCCTATATCCGCTTTAGAAACTTCTATCGATTCTACCTGACGGTTTATACTTTGCTTTTTGCAGCTTATTTAATATTTAATCAAAACACAGAAACCATGAATAAAATAGAACTGGGAAGTAAAATCCCATCATTCACGCTAAAAGACCAAAACGGCTACGATTTTGACATTTCTAAACTCATTGGCAAAAAAAACTTAGTTATCTATTTCTACCCCAAGGACGACACTCCGGGCTGTACCAAAGAAGCCTGCTCCTTTCAGGACATGTATCAGGATTTTATTGATGCCGATGCCGAAGTAATTGGAATTAGCGGACAATCATCGGAAAGTCACAAAATTTTTGCAGACAAATACCACCTTACCTTCGTTCTATTGGCCGATGATGGCAATAAAATCAGGAAACAATTTGGGGTTCCAACCAGTTTTTTTGGCTTGCTTCCGGGAAGGGTAACCTACATTGTCAACAAGGAAGGGAAAGTTATTTTCACTTTCAACAGTCAGATGAATGCCGAAAAGCATGTTGAAGAAGCCATGAGAATACTGAAGCAACAAATATAAGCTCCCCAAAAAAAACTGGCTTTTAAATTCTATCCTTGATTATTTTCTTTAGACTTTTAGATAGATGTGTCGCATTTTTAGTACTTTTATCTAATGAAAAGGCCAATTCTATATGGATTTTTTATTCAGATAAAGTATTATATCTATCTGGTATTAATTCTTTTATCTCAAAATGTCTCTTCGCAAGCAGTTCATCAAATCCGATTTTTAGATAGCATGTTTTATGCTCAGAAATTAGATAGCCTGAAACAGGAAGGATTCTTACCAACGCCCATTGATTCTGCCTATGAGCTGTCAGTTTTCATTGCATTGAGTCATTATCCTGAGTTAAAAAATACTCAAATTGAGTTCAAAGAGCAAAAACTTAGGACAACTTGTAATGCCCGTCCAACCATTGGCTCTACACTTTTTAGAAATCGGGACCACAGAAAATACATCATCCGCATCAACAACTCATTGGCCGACAGCGTCATACAATTAAAAAATGCTTCGCTGAACGCGCAAATAGGCCTTTTTGGTCACGAATTGGCTCATATTAAAGATTATGAAACCCGAAATTTTTTAAAAATGGTCGAGCTAGTTTTTGCCCGATTTTCAAAAAGAAGACTTGCCAATTTCGAAAAGGAGATTGATGCATTGACCATTAGAAATGGATTGGGCTGGCCATTGTTCGACTGGTCTGACTTTGTGATCAATAAATCTTGTGCATCAGCTAAATACAAGAAATTTAAACAGTCAATTTATCTGCAGCCCAAGGATATTAAAAACCTGATGGACTCACAATAATACATCAGCTTTGAATCGTTAAATATATCTTATTTGGGGATTTACAGACTAAAGTCCCCTATTTTTGTTTCATAAATATTAAAAACTTTAAAACAAATAGCTATGCATATTTTACCCGAATTGCCCTACGACAAAAAAGGCTTTGGATCTGTAATCAGCGAAGAAGGATTCGATTTCCACCATGGAAAACACCACAATGCCTACGTTAACAACATGAATAATCTGATTAAAGACACTCCAATGGTTGAACTATCGCTGGAAGAAGTGATTTCGAAAAGTGCTCAGGAAAAATTAACCGGAGTATTTAATAACTCAGCGCAACATTATAACCACAGTTTTTTCTGGAATTGCTTGTCGCCCAATGGCGGTGGCGCTCCTTCAGGAGATGTGGCCAATAGAATTATCCGCGATTTTGGAAGTTTTGAGACCTTTAAAAATCAATTCTCCGATGCCGCAGTAAAACTTTTTGGTAGTGGTTGGGTTTGGCTGGTAGCTGATGAAAATGGAAAACTTTCCATCAAACCTTTCAGCAATGCCGATACTCCAATCATCTCAGCATCAAAACCCATTTTAACCATTGATGTTTGGGAACATGCTTATTATATTGACCACCGTAATGCCCGCCCAAAATTCGTGGAAGGATTCTGGGATATTGTGAACTGGGAATTTGCAAACAAAAACCTATAGATTTTTATCATTTAAAAAGCCTGTTTATCAATTGATAAACAGGCTTTTATATTTTTATTAAAGCATTTCGATTACACTTTGAAAATCTCGTCGAGCTTTATATAAACCACTTTTTCCTGGTTTTTGGCCAAAGCAAACCAAATCATTTTTTCAGCAACTTTTCTGGCGGGAACAGGCCGATATTTTCTCAGAATACCTAATTTACTAAAGAAATGTCCAACCTGAATGGCCATTTTTTCTCCCGCTCTTTTCTCTTTCCTATCGCCATCTAAAACGCTGGGCTGAAGAATGTAGGTAGAATCAAATCCAAGTTTGATGATATCATCTTCCAATTGGCCTTTCATGCGAGAATAAAAAATGGATGAATTGGCACTTGCATTGGCTGACGACACAAGCACAGCAGTCTTCACGCCATTCAATCTGGCCATTTTTGCCACTTCGTACTGATAGGTATAATCAATTTTCCATTGGGCATCCTTGCTTCCTGCTTTTTTCAAAGTGGTTCCCAAAGAAGAGAAAAGAACATCTCCGGAAATTATATTTGAATAATTACACATAACTATTTATTTGAAACCAATAAATCTTTTACATCAACATCAAGAATTTCAGCAATTTGGTACAATACTTCAATGCTTGGTTGTCTTCTGTTTTGAACATAGGAATTGAGCATATTATAGCTCTTCCCCAACCTATGAGCCAACCAAACCTGCTTGATACCCTTTTCGTCAATAACCTCTTTTATTCTATTCATATATCTCAATATATGAGACAAATATAAACAATAATCATTTATCATGCCTTCTTATTATGACCAATTATGACTATTTAATTTACACCAGTTCCAAATAAATCGCCATTTCTAAAGATATTTAAGCTTTGGGGATCAAAGTATCTTCAAAATTGGAATACCTTTGCCGACTAAAAATTATATCTTCAGGGCAGGGTGAAATTCCCTACCGGCGGTTACAGTCCGCGACTTCTGGCCACAAAAAACCAGAACCGATTTGGTGAAACTCCAAAACCGACAGTAAAGTCTGGATGAAAGAAGATATCAAAGGCAATGGGTCTCTTTTCGGATCTGTTTCCCTGCTGCCCTGATTTTATATGGAGGGCTTTTTTTATGTCGAAAAAAAACAACAGCTTCACAAGCTTTGACAAACAAATGATGCAACGCTGCATCGAACTGGCAGCAATGGGCAGCGGTTTCACAGCACCCAATCCCATGGTGGGAGCCGTAATTGTGAAAAACGGACAAGTAATAGCAGAAGGCTATCACGAGTATTTTGGCGGACCACATGCCGAAATTGTTGCCATCAACAACACTCAGGAAAGTCTGAAAGGTGCTCATCTCTACGTAAATCTGGAGCCTTGCTCCCACCACGGGAAAACGCCTCCTTGCAGTTTAGCCATCATCAACCAAGAATTTGAAAAAGTATTCATTGCTACTGAAGATCCCAATCCGCTGGTTTCGGGAAAGGGGATTAAAGCACTGAAAAAGAAAGGGATAGAAGTTGCCATCGGCCTTTTGGAAGATGAAGCCCGCAAACTCAACGAAAAATTCTTTCATTTCATCACTCGTAAAACTCCATTCGTTGCGATCAAAACTGCTTCAAGTCTCGATGGCAAAATCACCACCTACAGTGGCGAAAGTCAATGGATTACCGGAGAAATAAGCCGCAAAAAGGTTCACGAGCTTCGGCATGAATATTCTGCAATTCTGGTGGGCATCAACACCATTTTAAACGATAATCCTTATTTGACTTCCCGTCTTGACAGGGAGAGCAAAAACCCCACAAAAATAGTCCTCGACACCAGCTTAAAGACTCCACTCAATTCGCATGTGATGGATGATATTTCTCCACTCATCATTGCTACCACGCGAATGGCAAGCAAGGCGAAAATTAAAGAATATGAGCAATTTAGCCATGTTCAGGTGTGGGAATGTCCCATGAAAGACGGCTTGGTCGACATTCAGTTTTTACTGAATAAACTCGGGCAAAATGGCATCGACAGCATATTGGTGGAAGGCGGTGGATCGGTGAATTATAGTTTTGTTCACCACAAGCATGCTCAAAAATTGTATTCTTTTGTTGCTCCCATCATCATTGGCGGATACCAAAGCAAACCATCATTTGCCGGAAAAGGCGTGCGGCTTTTATCGGAAGCTCCCAGACTTAAAAACATCAGCAGAAGCATTTTAGGCGACGATTTTTATATGGAGGGATATTTCTGATGTTCACCGGATTGGTAGAGGAAATTGGAACAGTAAAAACCATGCTGAAAGGCAGAAACAGCTACGAGCTCACCATTACTGCCAACAAAATTCTGGACGATTTAAAAGTGGGCGACAGCGTTTGCACACAGGGGGCTTGTCTCACCGTTACACATATCCGAAACCACGAATTCACTGTTGATGTGATGTCTGAAACAGTTATCAG
Organism: Draconibacterium orientale; assembly: GCA_020718205.1. Lineage (GTDB taxonomy): Bacteria > Bacteroidota > Bacteroidia > Bacteroidales > UBA12170 > UBA12170. Next base: position 25,686 of record DYSN01000026.1, on the reverse strand, counting down.
AACCAATTTTTCCCAGCTCAAACCCGGCCATCATGTAAATCTGGAACGAGCTATGAAACTTTCTGACCGATTGGGCGGACATTTGGTTTCGGGTCATATTGACGGCACGGGAACCATTGCTTCCATCACTAAGGACGACATTGCTCATCGTTTTTCTATAACAGCCGAAGTAGCACTTATTCAACAACTTATACCCAAAGGAAGCATTGCGATTGATGGCATTTCGCTCACTTTAGTTACTGTGAATGCCCAAAGTTTTGAAATGTCAGTAATTCCCCACACGGCTTCCAAAACCACCTTGCTTCACAAGAAAGTAAACGATACAGTAAATATTGAAACCGATATGATAGGTAAATTCGTCTATCGTTTTCTCCAAACAAACCAAACACAAAACAACAACCAAAATAAAAGCTCGATTGATATGGGCTTTTTAGCAAAAAATGGATTTCTGTAATGAAAAAATATTTCGATACCATAGAAGATGCTCTGGAGGATATCAGGCAAGGAAAAATGGTCATTGTAGTTGATGATGAAGAACGGGAAAACGAAGGCGACCTGATCATGGCCGCCGAAAAAGCGACCCCCGAAGCCATCAATTTTATGATAAAACATGCAGGTGGACTTATCTGCACACCTCTCTCCGGCGACAGGCTGCGCGCTCTTAAGCTGGGCAAAATGGTGGAGCACAACACCGATTCTCTTCAAACTGCTTTCACCATAACGGTGGATGCCATTGGAACAACCACCGGAATCAGTGCCCACGAAAGGGCACTTACCATCATACAGCTTGTTCATCCCCTTTCTCAGGCTTCGGATTTTAAACGCCCGGGGCATATTTTCCCCCTCGAAGCCAAAGATGGCGGAGTTTTGCAAAGAGCGGGCCATACCGAAGCCGCGGTAGATTTGGCGCGAATGGCAGGTCTGTATCCGGGAGGTGTCATTTGCGAAATCATCAACCCCGATGGTACCATGGCACGGGTTCCCGATTTGGTGGAATTCAAGCAAAAGCACAACCTGAAACTCATCAGCATTGCGGCTCTCATAGAATTCAGACGGAAAAACGAGTCTATGGTGGAACAAATAACCCATGCCGACCTGCCCACCAAATTTGGCGATTTTACTATTTTTGGCTATTCCTGCAAAACTTCGCCCATTGAACACGTGGCTTTAGTCAGTAAAAATTTTAATCCCAACGAAACTGCTCTTGTCCGCGTTCACTCGGAATGCCTTACCGGCGATGTTTTTGGTAGCTTCCGCTGCGATTGTGGGGAGCAACGCGATTTGGCCATGCAATTGATAGCCCAATCGGGGAATGGAATCATGATTTATCTTCGGCAGGAAGGTCGTGGCATTGGGCTCAATAACAAGCTGAAAGCCTATCAGTTACAGGAAGCCGGACTCGACACTGTGGAGGCCAACGAAGCATTGGGTTTTGCCCCCGATTTAAGAAACTATAAAGTCGCGGCAGATATTTTGATGGATTTGGGGGTTAAAAAAATAAAACTGTTAACCAACAATCCCGATAAGATCTCTGATTTGGAAAGTGCTGGAATTCAAATAACTGAGCGCGTACACATTGAACCCAATCATCACGAAAAAAATCATTTCTATCTTAAAACCAAAGCCTTGAAAATGGGACATTTGCTCAAGGAGAATTATTTTGTTATGAAGTAGTTTTTGAAAGATTAGAAAAGAAATTAGTATTTTGTAATAAACTGAAATAAAGATATTTAAGAATAAAACACAAAACAATATGAGAACAATTGAAGGTAAATTAAAAGCGGGAAATTATAAATATGGTATCATAGTTGGCAGGTTCAACGAGTTTATTGGCGGAAAGCTTCTCGATGGTGCTTTGGATGCACTTCGCCGTCACGAAGCCATTGAAGACCATATTGAGGTGGCCTGGGTTCCGGGAGCGTTTGAAATTCCGTTGGTGGCGCAAAAAATGGCCGAAAGTGGTCGCTTCGATGCCATCATTTGTCTGGGTGCAGTCATTCGTGGAGCTACTCCCCATTTCGACTATGTGGCTTCCGAAGTTTCCAAAGGTATTGCTCAGGTGGCAATGCAAAACAAATTGCCCGTTATCTTTGGCGTGCTCACCACCGAAAACATAGAACAAGCCATTGAAAGAGCCGGAACAAAAGCCGGAAACAAAGGATTTGAAGCTGCTATGTCGGCCATCGAAATGGTGAATCTGCTTTCGGAAATTTAAAAACAAAATTTATTATGGGGCGTTTGATGCCTTGATAATCAAATACTTGTTTAACCCGTTCAGCAATTGGAGAAACATGTTTATTTTGAAAATAAAAACATCCACAACATGAAGATTGCCGTTATTCAAACCGGAGGAACCATTGACAAGGATTACCCAAAATCCATGGGTGGAGATGCTTTTGAAATAGGCGAGCCCGCAGCAAAAAGAATATTTGCCGGAGCAAAGCATTCACATGAAGTGGTTTTTTATGAACTTCTGAAAAAAGACAGTCTCGATATTACCAATACTGATGGTCAGCTGTTGGCAGATTTCTGTAACGGGTTAAACGAACAATCTATCATCATCACTCTTGGATCCGATACCTTGCTCGAAACCGCCAGTTTCCTGGCCGAAAGGACTCGTAAAACCATTATTCTTACTGCTTCTATGATTCCAGAGCGATTTAAAGACTCCGATGCCGATTTCAATTTGGGGATGGCTGTCGCCGGTATTCAGTTGTTGGATTCGGGTGTTTATGTGGCCATTCAGGGGCTCATTGCTCCCTGGCAAAAGCTGACGAGAAACCAAATCTCGGGACAATTTGAACTATTAAATAGTTGAATATCAATGAATAAAATTTAAATTTATAAAGATTTAGCATGAAACCTTACCAACTGCAGGAGCTTTTAAATGCCCGCCAACTTCTGGGCGATCATATTCACCGTACCCCCCTTATACAATCGCATTTGCTCAACAAAATGGCAGGTTGCGAGCTTTATTTTAAATGCGAAAATTTTCAAAAAGCGGGGGCCTTTAAAATGCGTGGAGCCATGCACAAAATTCTGTCCTTATCCCCTGAAGACCAGCAAAAAGGAGTGGCTACGCACAGCAGCGGCAACTACGGAGCAGCTTTGGCTTTGGGAGCCAAACTCATGGGTATTCCTGCAACTATTGTCATGCCCGGCAATGCTCCGGGAGTCAAGAAAAATGCTGTGGAATCCTATGGAGCTCAAATAGTTGAATGCGAACCCACGCTCGAAGCCAGGGAAAATACATTGGCCGGAATTATTTCTAAAACCCTTGCTACCCCTTGCCATCCTTATAACGACAGAGCAGTCATTCTTGGCAACAGCACGGCAACCCAGGAAATTCTCGAAGAAATGGATGTGGATGCCATAATCTCGCCGGTTGGTGGTGGCGGACTCATCAGTGGGACGGCTTTGGCTGCACATTTTTTCTCGAAAAAAACGGTGGTTTATGGTGCTGAGCCTCAGGGTGCCGCCGATGCTTTTCATTCCATTCAACTCAACTCCATTCAGCCTTCCATAAACCCCAAAACCATTGCCGATGGGCTTCGCACTTCGCTGGGCGATCAAACCTTCCCCGTGATTCGGGATTATGTGAAAGAAATTTTTCTGGTGGATGACTACGAAATCCTGTTTGCCATGAAACTGATTTGGGAACGCTTGAAAATTGTTGTGGAATCTTCGTCCGCCATTGTTTTGGCTGCTGTTCTGAAAAACAAACAAATCTTTCAAAACCAAAAAGTCGCCTTGATTCTTTCAGGTGGAAATGTGGATTTGAATGCTTTCTTCAATTTGGAAATCAGTAAATTATAGCCTTTGAACAGCGTCACTAAGAACTTCTTCATGAACTCAACCTTGTTTAATTTCTTTAAAATCAGTGGCTTGACAAGCTTTCTGATGGTAATATTGATTGCAAGTGGTTGTTCATCGAAAAAAAAACAAGCAGACCTGGTGGCGCAAACCGGTTATCAGCCCGAATACGCTGTTTTTTATCGAATCGATTATTATGATGGCTATAAGAAACTTACCATCATCAATCCCTGGGGGAATACTTCGTTAAATCTCGAGTACTTTATTTTGCAGGATAGCAACGCAAAGCCACCCATAACCCCCGGAAATCTCAGCTTTGTTGTAAATCAGAATCCGCAAAAAATTGCCGCCCTTGCCTCCCCTTTTGTGGGACTCATTAACATTCTGCAACTCGAGAATCATCTGGTGGGGGTTACAGATCCTGAGCTCATTTACGATGCTGCGACCATCCACAAAGTTGAAAATGGAGCGATAGAAAATATAGGAAAAAGCATACAGCTGAACATGGAAAAACTATTGCAACTTCAACCCAATCTGGTTATTGGCAGCGGATGGGAGCAGCTGAGCAGCGATTATGAAAGGTTGATTCAATATAAGCTCACACCTTTGCTCATGTACGACTGGCAGGAACATCACCCGCTGGGAAAAGCGGAATGGATGATAGCACTGGCGGCCTTTTACAATCAGGAAGAACAAGCCATTGCGGAGTTTCGGGCCATTTGCAACAGATATCATTCGTTAAAGCAGAATACAGACCACACTTTACAACCCGTGGTTTTTAATGGTTCGGAATATGAAGGAATCTGGTATTCGGCGGGTGGAAAAAGCTATAAGAGTCAGTTGTATCAGGATGCCGGGGGGAAATATTTGCTTCAAAGCGATTCATCGGAAGGCAGTATTCAGCTTGATTTTGAAGTCATTATGCACAAAGCTGCCCAGGCAGATATTTGGATGTATACAGGAGCCATTGACCCCCAAAATCTCAGAGTTTTTTCGACAGCGAAGTATGGTACTTTCAAGGCCATTAAAAACCACAGGGTCTACTCCTATCACAAAAGGCTTAATTCGCAATTGGCCAACGATTATTGGGAAACCGGAAGTTACCGGCCCGATGTGGTGCTGCGCGATTTAATTAAAATTTTCCATGAAGAACAACCCACCGATTTGTATTATTTTTCGCAGGTGGATTATTGAAACCACTAAAATATTTCAGGGGAATCAAAATCAGTAATAGAGTAAATTTAGTAATGGAGTATTAACGTTTTTTCCTAAACAAACTGAATTTCATTTATTTACAAAATAAAATCCAGCAATTCCAGGGGATTATTGAGCACCAAATCGGGTTTTGACAAAAGCACAACCTCATCTTGACCATAGCCCCAGCGCGCCCAGGCAGTTTTTAATCCATGAAATTTTCCCCCATCAATATCGAATTCTCGATCGCCAAGCATCAGAATTTCAGTACGTTCGAACGGTGGAATATTTTCCAGAGCGTATTCAATCACTTCGTTTTTTTCGGTGCGCTTGCCGTCGTATAATGCAGCAGCGGTGAACTCAAAAAACTCGTTGAGCTTAAAATGCTCCAACAGCTGATTGGCAAAATCCTCAGGCTTGGAAGTGGCCAATGCCAAAAAGATATTGCGTTCGTACAATTGCTCAATCAACTCGCGAATGCCCGGATACAGGGTGCATTCATAGATTCCTTTTTTTGAATAATAAACGCGGTAAAGCCTCACCATTTCGAATGATTGTTCTTCGGTGAGTTGATAACGCTGCTGAAAGGAATGATGCAACGGCGGACCAATAAAGCTATTCAGCGTTTCGGGATGTTCTTCTTTAAGGCCATATTGACCAACAGCATAAAGTATGGAATTGACAATACCTTGCCGGGGTTCAATTATGGTTCCATCCAGATCGAACAGTACCGATTGCAAACTCATTTTATTGGACATCTTTCTTCAGATTTATCATGTAAATAATTCCCACATTGGCAGTGGGCATATTGGAAAACCGAAAACCGGTAGCATCTTCGCTGTACATTTTCTGGTAGCCATAAGCAAAACGGGCATCGAGTTGAAAAACACCCACCGAACTAAAATACCTGAGGGCACCGCCGATGAGCAATCCGAAGTCGGAGTTTCTCTCTTCCCTGCTTGTCAAGGCTTCATAAGCTTCGTAACTGGATGGCATATTGGTGGTAAGTTTTTTATCGAATCGCATGGCAAAATAGGTTCCCAGATTGATGATATACTTCATTTTTCCGGTTCCCAGATTGATATTGGTCAATAAAGGAATTTCCACAAACGACAGCTCTGTTTGAGCCTGGTAAGTATCGAAAGTTTCTTTCCATTTTCGGGAAGTAAACAAAGCTTCTATCTGAACTCCCACATATTTTTTCTGACTAAAAACAAAAACCATCCCGCCGCTATAACTAAAGTCGCCTACCACATCCGATTGAGCAGGCTGCAAATCGATGGTGGCCCACGAAAAACCTGCCCTTAGTCCCATTAGCCGATAGTCGTAAAAACGATATTCCTTCTGGGCTTTCAGGCTTGAAGTCATTATCAGTAAAGCCATCAGAACCAATATTTTACCGGCCATTTTCATATACTGCAATTTTTTGTTTCCTATAGTTCATTGGAATATTATACGAAATGGTATAGTTGAAATTAAAAACCCCAGAATTGTAATTTCTGGCATATCCGGGCACGAACTGAACCGGTTCGATATTGGTTTTTGTTCGATGGATAAACGATTTTAGCCTGATGTTCATTCCGAGATAAAAATTCTTAAGCACCTCCACCTTAAAACCCGTAACCACTTCAATCCAATGAGCCTGTCCCTTTTCGGAGGCCATGGAACCTTCGGAGTTTCCCCAAAATGAATTGTAGAGAAAATAATATGGAATTTCCTGGTTAAATTGTGCAAAACCGTATCTGAAACCCAAATAATAAATATCGCGGTCATTTTTCTCTTCTGCAAACCGCAGGCTATAGTCACCGCCAACTCTAAAATACTTACCTTTTGATAGATAGCTTATTTTATCATTATTTTTCTCATAAGACTGATAGCCACCTTCCGCTACTACAAACCATCGTGGAGTTAATTTATATTCAGCACTCAAATCAATACCTGTTCTAACGGGAGTAACTGCCCCAATGATTAAAGTGCTGATATCGATTCCAAACCTTAGGTCGTGCTCCACAAATACTTTTTCTTTCTTTACTTTTTTCTCTTTCAGCACAGGTTTGTCAATGGCAGGTTTAATTCGACCTGTATCCACCGACTGAGCAAAAAGGAGAAAACCCCCGGTGCTACTCCAAATCAACAAAAAAAGAAAGGTTAATTGCTTCATTTTCATTTATTTCTTTGTTTTGAAGATATATGGCCTTCAGATTATTGGTTGTAGACATCACTTCATTAATCTGATATCGGTTCACAACCCCACATTCGGTGCTGCGAAAAACAGAAAAAGGTGTGTAATTCAAATAGATAGTGTCGGTAGCAGCATTTATTTGTGCCACAATTTTCAGAAAAACAGCCGAGTCGCTCAAAGGAATTTCAATGGTTTCTACTTTTTTGCTGTTATTATAAAGTATGGAATCTTCGCGTCCAACAATATAAAGAGTTAGTGAGTCAATGGAACTTATGGCTACTGTGGTATCGCTGGTGATTTCGTAGATTTCGACCGAGAGTATATTGTTCGATGGAAGACAGATTTCGTTTTTAACACATCCCCATCCGAGCCCCAAAAGGGACATGAGTAAAGCAATGAACAATGGGAGACGGAAATATTTCATGGGCGCAAAAATACATCATCCTGCTGACTTCACCACGTTGAATGGCCAATAATTCTAAAATGCTCAAAAATCTTTGATTCATAGCATCTTATAATATGCAATCTCCCCGATTAAATTAAAAACGAACCGCTTTATCTTTTCCCCAAATCATCGGCCAGAATATTCTGAAACAAATCTTTCAATTAAAGTTTTCATTTTTATCTTTGTGCAGGAGAGCACAATCATAACTGGATTACATAATGACAAAGATAGTGAATCCAAGAGCTATTAATTTACCAAAACTCCAGTTAACGATGGTTTTGTCCACGCATATTCTATTGATATTGAGCATTATAAATAATACCAACAAAAGAAATGACTAAAATTTCAATATATCAGGTTTTGCCACGTCTTTTTGGCAATTCGGTTAAGAATCCCATTTTGCATGGCAGCATAAAAGACAATGGTTGCGGAAAACTCAACGATTTCACACCAAAAGCTTTACAGGAGATCAAAAGCCTCGGGATAAATTATATTTGGTACACAGGCATCATAAGACATGCTACCACAACAACTTATCCCGGAATTCCTTCTCAGGATTTGTGTATAGTAAAAGGAAAGGCCGGCTCGCCCTATGCCATTGTCGACTATTTTGATGTGCATCCCGATTTAGCCGAAAATATAGAAAATAGGCTTGATGAGTTTAAGGATTTATTAGCAAGAACCCACCATACAGGTTTGAAAGCAATCATTGATTTTGTGCCCAATCATGTGGCCCGTCAGTATAAAAGCTCGAAAAAGCCCCTCGAACTACCCGACCTGGGGGAGAATGACATTCCATCGGTGCATTTTAACCCCCAAAACAATTTCTACTATCTGCCCGGCGAAACGCTTCGATTGGATTTTTGTGATAATTTAAATTATAATGAAAATCCAGCAAAAGTAACTGGAAACGATTGCTTTAGCGCAACCCCAAATATCAACGATTGGTACGAAACCATTAAACTCAACTATGGAGTTGATTATAAAAACAACCACCAAAATCGTTTTGATCCCATTCCAAATACCTGGTTTCGAATGCTCGAAATACTCAGTTACTGGACTCATTTGGGTGTTGATGGATTCCGATGCGATATGGCCGAAATGGTTCCGGTGGAGTTTTGGGGATGGGCGATTCCACAAATTAAACATTTTAATCCCGATATCATATTTATTGCCGAAATATACCGGCCAAATCTTTATCACGATTATATCATAGCAGGGAAATTCGACTATCTCTACGATAAGGTGGGGTTGTATGATTTGTTGAAACAGGTAATCCGTGGCGAACAACCGGCCGGCGTGCTCAGTCAAACGTGGAAAAGCCTGAATGGGTTGGACAAGTACATGCTTCGGTTTTTGGAAAATCACGACGAACAAAGGATTGCAGCTTCCGAATTTGCTACAAACCCCCAAAAAGCAATTCCTGCCATGATGCTGGCTGCCACGCTTCATCAAGGCCCCGTTATGACTTATTTTGGACAGGAATTTGGCGAAAACAACACTCAGGCTTCTGGATTTAGTGGCAACGATGGCAGAACCACCATTTTCGATTATTGGACTGTTCCAACCATACAACGCTGGAGAGGCAAGTCGGCCTATAGCGGAAATGCCTTAACATCAGCCGAAAAGGAGCTAAAAGCAGAATATCAGAAAATTCTGGGTCTGGCCATCACACATCCAGCCATCTTACACGGAAATTTCTACGATTTAATGTGGGCGAACGAGCAAAATCATTTGTTTTACCATAACTATCTTTACGCCTATTTCAGGAATTTTGGAGAAAAATCATTGCTGTTTATTCTCAATTTCTCCAATAAAGATTTGGAAACCAGAGTTATCATCCCAGGCCATGCCCTTGAATTTGCCGAAAAAGACATCACAAAAATGAAAGTAAAAACCTTTCTAAATATTAACACATCGCAAGTAATCGAAATATCGCATTACGATTTGATTCAAAAAGGCCTAACTGTTAAAATTTATCCGTGGCATTATCTGGTTTATGAATTTTAATTGCTAAATTTCGCCATATTTTTTTCTTATGAACGACTTTAAAATAATGCCCATTGTTAAGCAGGACGAGTGGTTGGTACCAGTCGCCACAGAAGTGTTCGACCGTTATCAGCGATTCGTTGATAGAAAACAGGAAATTACAGACCAATTTGGTGGTTTGTATGAATTTGCTTCTTCACATCTGTCTTTAGGAATTCATTTAAACGAAAATAAAACTCAGCTGATTTACCGTGAATGGGCACCCGCTGCCAAAGCCTTGTTCCTGATAGGCGATTTCAACCAATGGGAATATTACACCCATCCGCTGGATAAAAAGGAAAATGGAATCTGGGAAATTATTTTAAATATTGCAGAATTCCCTGAGCTCAAACATGGCAGCAGAATAAAGGTACTGGTTCAAACGGAAAAAACCATAACCCCCAGAATTCCAGCGTTGATAACTAGAGCCGTTCAGGATGAAAACACCAAGGATTTTACCGGACAATTATGGTTTTCGGAACCTTATGTCTGGAAATATCCAAATGTCGCTTTTATAGATGAAGCCTTATTGATTTACGAAGCTCACATCGGTATGGCTCAGGAAAAAAATGGAGTTGGAACTTATGAGGAATTTGAGAAAAAAGTTTTACCCTATATCCAAAAATCCGGCTACAATACCATTCAAATAATGGCCATTGCCGAGCATCCTTATTACGGTTCGTTTGGCTATCATGTGAGTAATTTTTTTGCTCCCTCATCGCGTTTTGGAACTCCCGAGGAACTAAAATCGCTGGTAGATGCAGCCCACGGCATGGGCATCAGGGTAATTATGGATATAGTTCACAGCCACACCGTGAAGAATATCTACGAAGGCCTAAACGAATTCGACGGAACCAATTATCAATATTTTCATGGTGGAGACCGCGGAAATCACGATGTTTGGGATTCCAAACTGTTTAACTACGGAAAAACGGAAGTCCAGCTATTTCTCCTTTCAAATCTCAGATACTGGCTCGAAGAATATCATTTCGATGGCTTCCGGTTCGATGGCGTAACAAGCATGATGTATCTCCACCACGGAATTGGCGTGGATTTTGGTAACCGCGATATGTATTTTAGCCATGGAGTTGATTTCGATGCCATAACTTACCTTCAACTGGCCAATGATTTATGCCACACAATAAACCCGGCAAATATCACTATTGCCGAAGATGTAAGCGGCATGCCAGGCCTGTGCAACTCCATTGCTGATGGCGGAATTGGTTTTGATTACAGGCTATCCATGGGAATTCCCGATTATTGGATTAAAATTATCAAGGAAAAAACCGATGAAGAATGGAGCATGGCTCAACTCTATCACAACCTAATCGACCGAAATTACCATATTAAATCTATTGCCTACGCCGAATCGCACGATCAGGCTTTGGTGGGAGATAAAACCATAGCTTTCAGGCTTATGGATCAGGAAATGTATTTCAATATGCACAAAGACTCCACCAATTTGATTATCGATCGTGGCATCAACTTGCATAATTTAATCCGCTTCATCACCATTTCGATCGGAGGCGAAGCTTATCTCAACTTCATGGGGAATGAATTTGGCCATCCGGAATGGATAGATTTCCCGCGTCAGGGAAATTTCTGGAGCTATCATTATGCCCGCAGACAATGGTCGCTGCTCAACAACGACCAACTCAAATATCAATACCTGGCTACCTTCGACAAGGCTATGCTCGACTTTATTAAAACTGAACGTATCTTGAATACTGGAGTTTCGAGAGAGCTTTGGGTTGATGAGATTAACAAGATTCTGGCCTTCGAAAAAGCCGGATTGGTTTTTGTCTTTAACTTTCATCCTGCCAACAGCCTTTTTAACTATTCCATCAATACCCATAAAATTGGGCTTTATGAGTTGGTTTTCAATACAGATGCCCCTTATTTTGGTGGTTTTGACAGAATTCACATATCCGGTCATTTTACATCGATTATGGATAACGAAATCCCAAAAATGAAAATTTACTCACCAAACAGAAGCGCTCAGGTTTATAAAAGAATTGTATAACAAATACTTAAACAATATTTGACTGATAAATAATGGGCAGATTGATAATCACCAAAGTCCCCTTTGCACTTCCATCATCGTCCTTTAGGTCAATAATAGTATAGGTTATTTTTTGACCCGAATAGCGATTCAATGTATCAAGGCGCTCTTTGAAAAGTGTAGTGGAAAGGCTCTTTTTATCGTCTATTTTTAATTTATTGATGATTTTACTTTTCTCTCTTCCAATTCCATTATCAGACACTTTAAAAATAATACTGTCGGTAGCTTTAACAAAGCTAATACTCACAAGTCCATCGGTTTCAATATGTTGCAATCCATGCTCAATGGCATTTTCGATAAATGGCTGGGCAAGCATGGCAGGAATTAAAATCATTTCGGTATTGATGCTCTCATCCACATCGAGTGAATAGGAAAATTTTTCTCCAAAACGAAGTTGCTGAAGTTCCAAATAGTATCGAAGTATACTTATTTCTTTATCAAGTGAGATATAATCGAATCTGGAGCTTTCAAGAATCATACGAATGAGACGGGCAAAGCTGTTTAAATATTTTACCGCTTGTGCCGAATCATTTTTCAAGACGTAGCTTTGGATAGCATTTAACGAATTGAAAATAAAATGGGGGTTCATTTGAGAACGCAAAACCTTCTGGCGCAGCGAATTAATCTCTTCGAAAGCATGGCGCCTGTCGCGGATGTCCTGTGCAAATTCCGAGAGATATTCCAGTTCTCCATCGGAATCAAAACTGGGATATATGGAAACCATATTACTGTAGGAATCAATATTTTCGTCGTAAATAATGGGGCGTTTTTCTTCAACAGCCATATTTATCTTTTGAATCCTGGCGTTTCTAATCTGACCGGGTAAAATATCGAAGTAATTGACCCCAATCAGCTTTTTATCGGATGTCCCCAGCCTTTTGGCCCCGGTTCTATTGATAAGTTTGATGATACCCGCTTTGTCCATGATCACTATGGACTCGTTGATGGAGTTGAACAAGGTTTGTAACACAACCCGCTGATTTTTTTCAAGTTCCAGTGCTTTAACCTTATCCGAAACGTCGATAACAATAATGAGCACCGAGTCCAGATTATCTCCAATCATAAGCGGCGCAATAGAAAGGCTCACATATCGGTATCTTCCTCCACTGGCTATATTAACCTGAGTTTCATTATTTTCGCGATTGGTTACTACAGATTTCAACGAACGGTTCACTTCATCTAAAGTTTCGCCCGAAAATAAATCGCAGAAGTTTTGTCCAATCTCATAGTTAAAACTCGAAAAAATGTTTTCGGCTCTCTTATTTACAAATTTTATTTGATAGGTTTCGTCAAGGATAAATAAGCCGGTGGTTGCATTTTCGAAAACATTTTTCAATTGCGAAACCTCCCGTTTATAATCGTCGAGCGATTCAAATGTTCGCTTGGAAGTAAGTTTTACAAGTCGAAGATTTTTATAACTCCTTACTAACCAGAATGCTAAAATAATGGCAAGAACAATAAACAATATCGAAATTATGGTTGTATACCTTAACTTCATTTTTCGGGCCTCAATTTCGGAATTATATTTGTTTTCGAGAAACATTCTGTTGATCTCGTTTTCGGCGCTCAGCTTTGCAATAAGAAAGTTTTGCTGGTCGTAGAAAAATTTATCGTTGAGGCTGGCCAATCGGGAATTAATATCGAAGACACTATCAATCTGCTTGTTCTTTTCAAAATAATTCAGTAAGCTTTTTAAGTAGTAAATTTTAGATACTGTTTTGCCATTTTCATACAAAAACAATCGTGCTGAGTCGAGATAAAGTTTTGATTTTGAATACTTTTCTAAAATTAAATAATTATTTGATAAGTTAAGGAATGAGTAGCCCACAAAAAGATGATTGGTTCCCATTTTCCGTAGTTGAAGTGCGCGGTTATTAAAATAGATAGCAGAATCTATTTTAGAACCAATAGTCATTTTATGCGCATAAAGGGTTTCAATAATACTAATTAAATCTGCCTGGCAGGTGTTTTTAAAATCTTTTCTAACCGACTTGTAAACTTCATCAAAAATGAGCCATTGTTTTTTGGTGGCCAATAGCTTTAAATAATTAACTGCATATTTAATTCTTAAATCAATTGGCTCGTATTTAATTAATTCCCATCCTTTTTCCAATATTTCCATGGAATATTCAGGGTCGCGATTGCTGGATGCAAGTCCATAAACCTGATATAATATCAAACGTCCTGGGGCATAATTATTTTTCTCACAAACCATTAAACCTTCATAATACTCTTTTTTAGCCAACTCAATATTATCAAACTTACTAAATATTTCTATTAAATACCCTTTTATCTGAATGTTAATCAAATAGTCTGAATTACCAAAATATTCATCTGCTTTGGTAAAAGCAGTTAATGACTTAGCTAAATCATTGGAATACAGATACATTCTACCCGTGAAAAAATGAACATGGCCAGGAAAGTAACCCTTCTGATTAGAAATTTTATTTAAAATATTCAATCCATTCTCCCAATCAGATGATCTTTGGTAAAAATAGGCCTGCAAAATATTTAAATATTCAAGGAGTTTAGGTTGGGTTGTTTTACCAATAAGCTCCAACAATATTTTATCCTTATCCCGCAAGCATTCCCAGTTTTTTTCAAGCTCATCAATTTTCGAAATTATTTGGGGATTTGATTTATTGAACTCAGATAAAAACTTTTCATGACTCAACAAAGCATTATCATATCCCTGACCAAATCCGTCAAAACCCGGAAAAAGCAATAGGGCAAGTAGAAATACTAAAATATGATTATTGCGGGATATCAATGCTACTCCTCTCCCAATGGTAATAAAATACTGAAATCGCTACCCTGTCCAAGCTTACTTTTAACTTCCAGACTGCCTTTGCAAATCTTTATATAATCGCGCACCAATACAAGGCCTAAACCAGTTCCTTTCTCGTTGCTGGTTCCGATAGTTGTAAAAACTTTATCATTATTTAAAAGCATCAGATTCTCTTCGCTAATGCCTATCCCACTGTCTATTACCGATATTTTAATCTTATCGTTCAACTGTTGCCCAATTACACTTACCCTTCCGCCTTTGGGGGTAAATTTTATAGCATTAACTAACAGATTGCGAAGAGTTATGGTGAGCAAAACCTTATCCGACCAAACAAACAAATCCTGAGGAACAGATTCATTATACTCAATGTCCTTATTCACCATCGAACCCTTTTCTATTTCTGAAAGCGATGATATTAGTCTGGATAGATTAACCAGTTCGGGTCTGTAGACTATCTGTCCTTGCTGCGATTTAGCCCAATACAACAGGTTATCGAGCAAATTATAGGTGTTGCGGGCGGTTATCTCTGCATCATTTATCAATTCTATATCCTCTTCAGGATCAATAAGTCCGTCGATGATAAACTTAAATACATTGCGAATATTCCCAATGCCGGTTCGCAAATCGTGCGATATAATGGAAAAAATTTTATCTCTTGATTTATTAGATTCCACCAACTCAGCATTTATTAATTTGAGTTGACTCTCCTGTTCCTTAAAACTTAACTGAACTTTTATTCTATGCAAAACCTCCACCTTATTGATTGGTTTCACCATAAAATCGACACACCCCAGCTCAAATGCCATGGTTTTGTTATCTTGCTCTTGAAGTGCACTAATTACAATAACAGGTATGGAAATCCAGTCAATATTGGAATTTAAAATGGTCTTAAACTCAAATCCATTCATCCCCGGCATCATGATATCCAATAGAATAACATCGGGAGTGTAATCATTTTTCATTAAATCCAATGCATCTAAAGCACTTTCTACAAATGTTACCTTAAGGCTTTCTTTCTCCAGCATCTTGCCAATAACCTGCAAATTGGTGATGCTGTCATCAACAATTAAAATGTTTTTTGTACTCTCCTGCATAAAACTATTTCATTAATAATTATCCATTTTCACCCTGAATGACCCGGTCTGTAAGGTTAAAGATAAAAAAAACTTTGTAATAAAAAGACAAATGCTGGTAAAAAATGCTTGTACAAACATACAAAATGCTTCTATTGAATTAAAAAAGTTTTGTTATTTCTAAAGTATTATTCTGCCTAATGATTTGCAACTACTTCTAAAGACATCAATTTCCGAGTTCCTTTATGGCAAGCCAGGCCATTAAAGCCATGCCTGTTCTCAAACTCGACTCATCAATGTCGAAGGTTGAAGAATGCAGATTCGATATTATGTTTTTTACTTCGTTACGGATGCCCAACCGATAAAAACAACCGGGAATTATTTGGCCATAATAGCTGAAATCTTCTGCCGTCATTCGAATGTCCAACTCAACCACATGGTCTTTTCCAAGCAGCTCAATGGCATAACCTAAAGCCCTGTTTGTCAGGGCTTCATTATTATAAACAAAAGGATAACCATGCGATATTCTGGTCTCACAATCGCCACCCATACTTTGTGCAATTCCCCTAGCCATTTTTTCTATCTCCTGATGCATGGTCTTTCGCCAGGCTTC
Source organism: Draconibacterium orientale (assembly GCA_020718205.1). Classification (GTDB taxonomy): domain Bacteria; phylum Bacteroidota; class Bacteroidia; order Bacteroidales; family UBA12170; genus UBA12170. The sequence continues at coordinate 9,488 of DYSN01000026.1, read as the reverse complement.
GTCAAATGTTCTTAAAGTACCATCTATATGCACTTCATTGGGCAAAATATTGGTGCGTCCATCAGCAATAACCCGGCCAAACGAAAGAACTGTTGGAATGGTTGGATTGGCCTTCCGGCTCACCAATTGCTGAAGCGAAACAATTATATTTGCCGCAATTAAAACCGCATCTATAGCTTGATGTGGAATTCCGCCATGCCCTCCTTTTCCTTTCACAGTAAGATATATCTCATCGGTACTTGCCATATATTTTCCCGCTTTAAATCCTACTTTGCCTGCATCCAGCTCCGGAAAAACATGCTGACCAAAAATACCATCCGGACGGGGATTCTCCAACACGCCTTCTTCAATCATGACGCTGGCACCCCCTGGAAATTTTTCCTCCGATGGTTGAAATAAAAACTTTACCGTTCCTTCAAATTCTTCGCGAACCGATTGTAGAATAATGAGTGTTCCAAGCAACGAAGCCATGTGTGCATCGTGCCCACAGGCATGCATTTTGCCGTCAATCAGCGACTTATAAGGAACCCGATTATCTTCAAATATTTCCAAAGCATCCATATCAGCTCGTAAAGCTATAGTTTTACTCTTTGGATTCTTCCCCTCTATCATTCCAACGATACCAGTTTTTGCTATTCCACGACTGTGCGAAATCTGGTTTCTTGTTAATACAGAACTAATATAATCCGAGGTATGTTTCTCATCAAAAGCTGTTTCCGGATGTTGATGAAACCATTGTCTGTATGACAAAACATCGATAAAGATTTGTTCCGATTTTTGAAGTATTTTCTGCTTCATACATTCGATTTTTTTAACCTTAATTTGGCCGTGAAATTACAAAACTTTTTACCGTGTCCAATTTTTTACATTCAATTGCAATACTTGCTATTAATCGTAATTTTGCCAACATGATAAAATTGGGCGGAATTATATTATCCGGAGGAAAAAGCAGCAGATTTGGCAGCGACAAAGGGTTGTTCATGCTCAACGGGCTTGCATTGGTCGAATACTCCATTCAGGTTGCGAGATTATTAACAAACGACATCACTATAATCACCCAAAACCCTGATTATAAAAAATTTGGCGTTAAAAACATCCCCGATATTTTTCAGGATACGGGGCCAATGGGGGGAATTCATTCAGGGCTTTTTCACTCTTCCTTCGACATCAATCTGATCCTTTCGTGCGATACACCGTTTCTCAACAAGGCCATTGCTGATTTGCTCATAAAAAATTATTCTAACCAAGATGTGGTCATTTTCAAAACTTCCGATGCTAAATATCATCCGCTGACAGGTCTCTACCACAAACGGGTTTTACCACTTCTCGAATCCAATCTGCAGCAAGGAAAATTCAAACTTATCGATACCATTTTTCAAACAAATTATAAGGTGATAAGCCTGAAGCAGGAAGAAAATCTGGATACTTGTTTTTCCAACTTCAACACCCCGAACGACTTAAAAAGCTCAGCGATTCATCTATGAATTTCCCGAAGTGGATTCTCTAACCACCAAATTGGCTTTTATTACCTTAACCTGTGCTCTGTTAATCCCATCCATGTTCTGAAGAAGCAGCTGGGCCGCCTCCTCGCCCATAATCACCCCCTGCTGATCCACCGTACTTAAACTTGGCGAATATATAGCAGAGCTAATCTCGTTGGTAAACCCCATTACCTTTACATCTTTCGGTACACATTTTCCATGCTTTATCAATCGCTTGATGGCTCCAATGGCTGTGAGGTCATTAACCGCGAAAATACCATCCAAATCGGGGATGCTTTTGAGCACTTCATCAGTTTTTACCAATGCATCGGCATAGGAGTCGCAGGTTACTATCATTCCATCGGTTACCCGGTTTCCACTTTGTTCCATAGCTTTTCTATAGCCCTGAATACGCTTCCTTCCAATATCCATAATGGATGAAGCTGCAAAATGCACAATATTCTTACATCCGCAGTCCAATAAATGATTCACCGCATCCAGGGCGCCCTGATAGTCGTCGAAAATTACCTTATTGTATTCTCCATCAGGAACCCTGTCGAAATATACAATGGGAACTCCCAACTGTGCCAGCTTATTGAAATGGGTAAAATCTTCGGTCTCCTTACTCATGGAAACTATTAAACCATCCAGCCGGTACGACATGAACGATTGTGTGAGTTGAATTTCCCGATCCAGCTTCTCATCGCTGTGATAAATCATCACCTGATAGCCTTGCTCATAGGCCACATTTTCTACCCCTTCGATTACCGAGGAGAAGAAATGATGAACCAACTTCGGAACCATGATTCCAATAATTTTACTCTTCCTGTTCTTTAAACTCAAGGCAATTTCGTTGGGACGGTAATTGAGTTCGTTGGCCATATCCTGAACGGCTTTCTTGGTAGATGTACTGATATCAGGATGGTTTTTCAATGCACGACTCACTGTACTCACCGAAATATTCAGGATTTTGGCAATGTCTTTAATAGTTATCGGATGCCGACTCATAGTAATTTGATTAATTTGGCATTAAAAATAGCTTAAAATTATTAACCGCAAACGTTTGTGAAACCGATTGCATCATTTATATTTAACATGCTTGTTAATAAAACTTAAAATTTAAGGGATTTTAATAAATTAGTCACGTTTTTTTGCGCAAGTTAAAAAATAACTCAACAACCCAATTATGGGGATAAATCAATCTTAAACAAATATCATATGTTACAAATTTATCAAAACCTGAAATTCCTCTGCCTGGTCTTACTGGCATTGGGTTTCTCTTCTCTAGTTTACGGTCAGAGTATGACCGTGACCGGAACAGTGACAGATAAATCGGACGGGGTTACTCTGATTGGCGTTTCTGTTCTGGAAAAAGGAACTACCAACGGTACCATTACCGACATCGATGGGCGCTACTCTATTAATGCGAAACAAGGCGCTATTTTGGTTTTTAGCTATGTTGGTTATTCCAATCAGGAACTTACCGTTTCCGGCTCATCGTTGAATGTGAGCATGATTTATCAATCTGAGCTCCTCGAAGAAATCGTGGTTATCGGATATGGTGAAGTTAAAAAAGGCGATGCAACAGGCTCAGTGGCAACCCTGGGACAGGATGAATTTAATCAGGGTGCTATCACCTCTCCACAGGAACTGTTAACCGGAAAAATTTCCGGTGTTCAGGTAACAACCGATGGAGCTCCCGGTGGAGGTTCTGTTATCAGAATCAGAGGTGGTTCAAGCTTATCTGCGAACAACGACCCACTTATCGTTATCGATGGTATACCAGTGGATAACGATGGAATTTCTGGTATTGCTAACCCTTTAAGCACCATCAATCCTGACGATATTGAATCAATGACAGTTCTAAAAGACGCATCTGCAACTGCTATTTATGGTTCGAGAGCATCGAACGGTGTTATTCTTGTTACTACAAAAAAAGGTAAACAAGGAACTCCATTCACTCTAACTTACAATGGATTAGCAACTTTCTACACCGTTTCTGATTATATTGAAGTATTGAATGCTGATGAATTCAGATCGCAAGTAAATTCCATTTACGGTGCAGAATCTTCTGCCGCAAGCTTATTGGGAACAGCAAATACCGACTGGCAAAAAGAAATCCTCAAAAACTCCTTTGGCCAGGATCACTCTGTAACAGCTACTGGTAGTGCAGACAAGCTTCCTTATTATGTTTCATTGGGTTACATGGATCAAAAAGGTATTTTAATTACATCCGAATACAAAAGAACTACTGCTGCCGTTTCTTTGAACCCCAGCTTGTTTAAGGATCACCTGAAACTCAACGTTAATTTAAAAACTATGTTCACCCAAAGTCGGTTTGCCGATCAGGGCTCACTTGGAAGTGCCATAGTTTTCGATCCTACCCAAAATGTTCGCGAAGAAGGAAACGATTTGGGCGGATATTGGGAATGGATGCAAACCAATGGCAATGGCCGTCCCATCACTATTGCACCTGTTAACCCTGTTGGTCTGTTGGAACAAAGAGAAGACAGGTCGAATGTGAGCAGATTTATGGGTAATTTTCAAGCCGATTATAAATTCCACTTCCTCCCCGACCTCAGAGCCAATCTGAATCTGGCTTTCGATAATTCCGGATCCAATGGTACAATCAACGTTCCTTTAAATGCAAGAAGCGCTTATGATGTTGATGCAAATGGTGATATAATTGGTGGAAGAATGAATCATTATTCTCAAGCAAAAAAGAACCAAACTTTAGATTTCTATCTGAATTATACCAAGGATATTACCTCTATCAAATCTAAAATTGATTTGACCGCTGGTTATTCCTGGCAGCATTTTTACAGAAGCAATTATAGCTATAACAGCAACATCATTCAGACCGATGTAACCGATGGTCCAATAAGGCCCACCGAGTATTTCTTAGTTTCTTTCTTCGGCAGATTAAACTACACATTGGCCGACAGATACTTGTTAACAGCCACCTTAAGAAATGACAATTCTTCGCGTTTCTCTAAAGATAACAGAGCAGGTATTTTCCCTTCTGTAGCTTTGGCATGGAAAGTTAAAGAAGAAGGTTTTCTGAGAGATGTTAACTCTGTTTCTGAGTTGAAATTGCGCGCCGGTTGGGGTGTTACTGGTCAACAGGACATTTTAAACAATAACTATCCTTATCTTCCATTATATATGTGGAGTCAAAGTAATGCAATGTATCAATTTGGAAATCAATTTGTTTACACATTACGCCCCAGCGGATACGATGAAAATATAAAATGGGAAGAAACCACAACCCTTAACTTTGCTTTGGATTATGGTTTTGCCCGCGACAGAATCTATGGATCTATTGAATACTATATCCGCGAAACCGATGACTTAATCAACTATATTTCTGTTCCTGCTGGTTCAAACCTGACCAACTACATTTATACCAACATTGGTTCCATGGAAAACAGAGGGGTTGAATTCAGTATCACTGGTCGTCCGGTATCATCGAAAAATGCACTTTGGGAAATTGGCTTGAATGCAAACTATAACCAAAACGAAATCACCAAGTTAACTCTTAATGATGCTTCAGGTTATGTTGGTGTTCCAACTGGTATCATCAGTGGCGGTGTTGGTAATAATATCCAGATTCACAGCATTGGTCACCCCATGAATTCGTTCTATGTTTACGAACAGGTTTACGATGAAAATGGATTACCTATTCAGGGTCTCTATGTTGACAGAGATGGCGATGGTGAAATAACTGAAAAAGATAAATACCATTACAAAAAACCTTCCGGGGATATCATTTATGGTGCAAATACCCGTTTCACTTACAAAAGTTTTGAGATTTCGGCTGCTGGCCACGGAAGTTTTGGTAACGCAGTATACAACAACGTGAACTCATCCAACGGTTCTGCCGGAAGCATGTACAACAGTGTTGGCTATTTAATAAACACCACTGTAGATGCTAAGGAAAATAATTTCACTAACTATGAATATTTTTCTGATTACTATGTTGAAGATGCTTCATTCTTCAGAATTGACTATGTAAAATTAGGCTATACCTTCCAAAAACTCTTTACAGATAAGTCGAGCTTAAATCTTTCTTTCACAGTTCAAAACCTTTATACTTTCACAAACTATACTGGTCTTGATCCCGAAGTGTTTGGCGGTATCGACAATAATGTGTATCCAAGATCGAGAAATTTTATTGTTGGCCTGAAACTTAGTTTATAACCATTAATATCCTTAGAAATCATGAAAAAGTTATATATAATTTTAATCGTTTTTATTGTGGGTTTCAGCTCCTGTCTCAAAGACCTGGACACAACCCCTCTCGATGAAACCGTTATTACATCGGCTTCTGTTTACGAAACCCCCGCCAACTATTACAATGTTCTGGCAAAATTATATGCCGGACTTGCTGTCTCCGGACAAGAAGGGCCTGCTGGCCAACCCGATATTTCAGGTATTGATGAGGGTTTCTCTACCTATCTGCGTCAATACTGGAAAGCTCAGGAATTAAGCACCGACGAAGCTGTTATAGCCTGGAACGATGGTAACCTGAGAGACTATCACGATATGGACTGGACTCCTTCCAACGAGTTTGTTACAGCCATGTACAACCGTATCTTCTATCAAATCTCTTTGTGTAATGAGTTCATCAGAGAATCAACCGATGATAAATTATCAGAAAGAAATATCTCCGGAACCGACAAAACCAATATCCAAAACTACAGACTGGAAGCTCGTTATTTACGCGCCCTGAGTTATTATCATGCCTTAGATATGTTTGGAAATGTTCCTTTTGTAACTGAAAATGATGCAGTTGGCGCTTTTCTGCCCACACAAATAAAAAGAGCTGACCTCTATAGCTGGTTAGAAACAGAATTAAAAGCCATTGAAGGTGGTTTGCCAGAACCCAGAGCCAACGAATATGGCCGCACCGATAAAGCTGGTGTATGGGCAGTTTTAGCCAAATTATATCTCAACGCCGAAGTTTATGCAGGAGTTAACAAGTACACTGAAGCCGCTACTTATTCTGAAAAAATCATCAATGCCGGTTATTCTTTAGAGCCTAACTATTTCCACAATTTCAACGGCGATAACCATTTAAGCTCTGAGATTATTTTCCCTGTTGCCTTCGACGGAATCCATACCCGCACCTGGGGTGGTATGACCTTTGTTGTTCATGCTGCTGTTGGTGGTTCCATGGTTCCTTCTGAGTTTGGTATCGACGGCGGTTGGGGCGGAACACGCGTTACAAGTGCTTTCGTTAAAAAATTCTACCCCGAAATCACCGAAAAAGGATTGGTGGTCTCTCCTATTCCTCCAAAATCGAAAGAGTATCCTGTATTATATTGTCCTGGTTCTTATCAGGGATGGGATCCTACCAACACAACCACAGTTTTGGCTTCTGTTAACAGCGATGGCAACTATGAAGGCTACTTCAATTTTGTCGATGCCGGAACCGCATTCAAATTCACCACTGGCCCAAGCTGGGACTATAATTGGGGTGATACAGGTGCCGACGGAACTTTAGATTTAGGAGGAACCAATATCGTTGCCGCCGATCCGGGCTACTACAAAATTAATGTGGATACTGTAGCGAAAACTTATACCGTTGTCAGTACACATTGGGGACTTATTGGTTCTTCAACCGCTGGCGGATGGGATTCAGATCAGGATATGACCTATAACACCGAAACCAACATGTGGGAAATATATGCAGACCTCACCGAAGGCTTTATAAAATTCAGAGCCAACGACGATTGGGGAATCAATCTTGGTGACAATGCCGCTGATGGAATACTTGAGCCCGGTGGAGCGGATATTGCAATCGCCAGTGCCGGAAGTTACAAGATTACTCTAAAACTCGGAGCTCCAGACTATACTTACACTGTATCGCTCGAGTCGGCACCAGCCTACGATGCCAGAGCTGCTTTCCACACCGATGGTCAAACCCTTATGATAGAAAGTATCTTCGAATTCACTCAAGGTTATGCAGTAGCTAAATTCAGAAATATTACACGCGATGGAAGAATAGGTTCCGACCTAACATTCCCCGACAATGACTACCCGGTTTTCCGTTTGGCCGATTTCCAACTCATGTATGCCGAAGCTGTATTGCGCGGTGGAACTGGCGATTTGAATAAAGCTTTGGACTATGTTAACCAAATTCGCGAAAGAGCCTATGGCGTTGCCACTGAAAATATTTCTGCTGCCGAACTCACCCTTGATTTCATTCTCGACGAACGTGCCCGTGAACTTTATTGGGAAGGTCACAGAAGAACTGACCTTATCCGTTACGGAAGATTTACAAGTGGCAGTTATCTGTGGGATTGGAAAGGAAATGTGAATACCGGTACTTCGGTTGATGAAAAATATAATCTGTTCCCCATCCCTTCCACTGATATTGGAGCCAATCCAAATTTGAATCAAAATGATGGTTATTAATATTTTAAAATTTACTACAATGAAAAAAATATCAATTTTATATATCGGCATCATGAGCCTCTTGTTGATGTATTCTTGCAATAAGGATGATAAAGATCCTGTTTTGAATACCAGCGAAGTTAAGCCTGCGGCCTTCACCAGCCCTGCTGCCGGTGCCACTTTCGTGCTGCTGGAAGACAATAAAGATCAGGTTCTTACAAAGTTCACCTGGACAGCACCGGAGTATAGCTTTAGCGAATTAGCAAATACTTCCTACCGATTGGAAATGGATCTGGCCGCCAATAATTTCAGTTCACCGATTTTTGTTAAAAATATCGACGGAAACGAAATTGAATATACCGTGGGTGCCATGAACATTCTCATGTTAAACAACAATATCCCTATTGAAGTTTCCACAGCAGTTAGCTTCAGATTATTGTCTCATATCACTTCACACAACACAGGTGAATCAACAATTTCTGAGCCCATCACCCTTTATATTACTCCTTATAGCGAAGAAGTAATTTATAAATCTATTTACATGCTCGGCGATGGTACCGATGCGGGTTGGACCAATACAATCGCATTACCGGCAAGCTATATCTCCGAAGGTAAATTTGGTATCGTGGCAAACTTAGGCGGTGCTGGTAAATATTTCAAATTCATCTCTATGTTAGGCCTATGGGCTCCACAATGGGGTACCGACACCGAAGGCACCGGAACTGGTGGTAATCTTGTTTATCGTCCCGACGAAACTGTTACCGATCCTCCTGCCATGCCTTGTCCTGACGCCGCTGGTCTTTACAGAATTGTTGCAGATACTGCTAATCTTACATATGCCGTATATCCAGCCCCCACTTCTTTATATCTATTGGGCGATGGCTCTTTGGCCGGATGGGATAATACCGCTGCTTTGGAAATGACCAATAATGGTAATGGTAAATTTAGCATCACCACCGCCCTCACTGCCGCCGATATCAAGTTTATCGAAAATCTAGGTCAGTGGGCTCCTCAATGGGGTTCTGCCGATGGCGCAAGCAATTTGAAAGGAAGTATTTCCTATCGTGCCACTGAAGCCGATCCCGACCCTGCTTCAATTCCTGTTGCAGAAGCCGGAACCTACCTTATCGAGGTTGATTTGGCTGCTCAAACTTACAAACTCATTCATCAATAGTATTGATAAATAATCATTGCTGCTCAGGTAATTCAATTTACCTGAGCAGCTTTTTTTATACCAATCCAGTTTTCCCCGCTGTTTTTTCATATTTTCGTTTTTCATATTTAACAAAACTCTCCTAGAATGAAAAAGTATATTTTATCCATTCTTGCCATTATTCTTTCTCTCCAAATTTGCTACGGGCAGAAAATAGACAAAATGAAACCACCTTTTTGGTGGAAAGGAATGAACAATCCCCAATTACAAATCATGTTTCATGGTCCTGATATTGCTGATTATGAAGTAAAAATTAATACTCCCGGGGTTGTCCTTTCCAAAACTATCAGAACCATAAATCCGAATTATTTGTTTGTTTATCTCTCCATACCAGCTGAATTAACAGCAAATCAGATTTCAATCCAATTCTTAAAAGATGCCACTCTGATTGATGA
>DYSN01000265.1 GCA_020718205.1 Draconibacterium orientale | reverse complement strand
GTTAATATGTGGTATACTTTTCAATTAATATAAACAATATGTATCTAATAGAGCAGGAAATAGCAAACAAGATAGCCCAAGAACCAATGAAGTACCCGGAGATGCAGAGATTATTCCAAACGACGGAAGAGGAAGCGGACTGGTGGGAAATGGAATCGCGAAAAATAATAGCTCAAAGGGCGGACGAAGACGTAGCGCGAGCAATCGTAGTATACTGCCCTCTATATTTGGAAAATCAAGCGATAACGAAGTACCTGAAACTAACAAAGAACTATCAACTAAGAAACCAGCTACCAGAGATACTGACGGTAGAGGAAATGGTATTGATAGCACAGAAGGACATTATGACTTTGACGGAAGAGCAAATGGACCAGGCAATAAAGCTGACGTTGGAGTATCAGAAACATTTAAGCAACGAGTTGCAAGAAAACTAATTGAGCAACAGAAAGCCGAAAGTATCCCGGCTAAAAGCATGGATATTGACAATATCCGTGAAACATTGCCACTCTTACTGTCCGAACAACAGGACGATGTACTGAAAGCAGAAACGCGTTTCTTTGGCGAAGCGCACCAAAATATAAAAGGGGCATTCGGAAAAGGTATGTTGTTTACCAATGGCACAGGAACAGGCAAAACCTACACAGGTTTAGGAGTTGCCAAGCGATTTGCCAAACAAGGCAAAGGAAACATCCTTATTGTTGTTCCTTCGGAAGCTAAAGTATTGGATTGGGCAAAGGAAGGAAAGAAATTTGGACTTGAAATTTCACCACTATCCAATACAAAAGATGCAGGAGCAGGCGCAGTAGTGACTACTTATGCCAATTTCAGAGCCAACGCATCATTAAAAGAACGTGATTTTGACCTTGTAATGTATGACGAAAGCCATAGATTAATGGAGGAAAAAACTGGAAAGACTTCATCTACTACCAGAGCTCACTATGCACATTCAAACGTAACAGAGCTGGAAGCGTTATATCGTATTCAATCGGTTAATCCTGATTATATCAAAATACGTTGTTTATCAATGTCAAAGATACAATTTTTGAAAGCAAATCACAACAGGCGTACCATGAACGTCCTCAACCAACATGTTGTTTATCAATGTCAAAGATACAATTTTTGAAAGCAAATCACAACACTTGTGCCAAAATCTAATTTTTTTGGTGGGTTGTTTATCAATGTCAAAGATACAATTTTTGAAAGCAAATCACAACTCGAGAGGAGTTGGAGCAGAGTACAGGTATTCGAAAGCAGAGAAGAGTCCTCGCGCAAACAATTGGTACGGATATATTGAGAAAGCCAACGAAGGAATTACGCCAGAACAATTCGCACATACTTTGTGGGAAACAAACGCATTTGAAAACGGAGAGTTTGAAGATATGCCTTTGTATGGCTTAGATACACAAGATATTTTAAGTGAAATACTTGATGTAATAAACAGCTATCAAACCACAGGCAAAATGGCAGATGGATTAAACGAGGCAAGACTTAAACTTTTCGAAGACGAACAGGCGCATATTGAGGGCTTAATCAACGCACCCGACGAGATTGTTGATAATTTCGACGACTATATGCTTGCATATTTCTTAGAATTAAGTAATTTTACGCCCGAACAAATAAGCGAACTCAACACGTTCATAGATGGTTGGGGAGAAAACATAATAAATTATGCAGAAGATAACATTAACCCCACAGCAGAGGGAGGAAGCGCGGAAGATAGCCAAGCGGTCGATGGCGATAGCGGAAATCATGAACGCAAGGAAAGCGGGAATTCCGATTCAGGAATATATAGAGCAGCAGAAGGCGAAGAAGTAAATCCTTACGCAGCATCGAACGCAGATACCATCGAACAAGCGGAAGTTAAGCCAGAGGTTAATAATGAAAAGCAAAATTCCCCTGAACTCGAACTTGTAACCGTAAGCACCGAGCTTGCAACAGCCAAAGCGAAGTACGACAGAGCATACAATAAAAATTCGACCTGCAAAACTACAACTATTTTCCGTAAGTGCATGATAAATATC
>DYSN01000122.1 GCA_020718205.1 Draconibacterium orientale | reverse complement strand
AACATAAAGTGGCGATGATAAGTGAGGGTGATGGGGAAAATATTGTAAATTTGTAATCAACTAAATAGCACAATAATGGAAACCCAAGATATACGTTGGAAACAAAGATTTGCCAATTTTGAAAAGGCATTGCATCACCTTGAAAATGCCTTGCAAATTGAAAATCCGGATATAGTTCAAAAGGCTGGTATTATCCAGTTTTTTGAAATGAGTTACGAATTGGCCTGGAATACCATTAAAAATTATATGGAAGAGCAAGGATTTACAGAAGTTAATTCTCCGAGAACAGCTATTAAAAAAGCGTTTGAAACAGGACTGATAGTCAACGGGCACGATTGGATGGATTTATTGCTCGACCGAAATTTGACAGCCCACACTTACGATGAAGCAAAAGCTACAGAAGTGGAGCGATTGATACATCATAAATATTTTCCTTTGCTAAAGGAATTACATGAATCGTTAAGCATAATAAGGAATGAAGAATAGACTTGGTTTATTTGAAGCTGATTTACAAAACGTTGTTTCAGTTTTAACTCAGTTTCCGGAAGTTGAGTACGCTTCTATTTTTGGAAGCAGGGCAAAAGGGAATTATAAAAATGGAAGCGATGTGGACATTGCACTTAAAGGTAAACAACTTTCATTCATGATATTGGAGCGAATAAATTCTATTCTTAATGAAGAAACATCCATGCCTTATAGATTTGATGTGCTGAATTACGAAACCATTACAAACAATGAATTAAAAGAACATATTGATAGGGTTGGCTTAGTTATTTACCATAAAAACAACGCTTCAATTTCTGTAGAATAAAAATCAAAACCGACACAACAGAAAAAGGTCCCGAAGCCAATATAACACAGCACTTGTGTTTAGTGTTCGGAGCATAAAAAAATCCCCAACCCACTGCGGATTAAGGATTTATAATTGCTTGAGATAATATATTACAAAGGAATATTCCCGTGTTTCTTGGCTGGATTGACCTTCGATTTGGTTTGGGTCATTTCCAAAGCCTGAATCAATTTTTTGCGGGTTTCTTCGGGTTTGATAATCTCGTCGATATAGCCCAACTGTGCTGCTTTGTAGGGGCTGGCGAAATTGTCGCGGTATTCCTGAACTGCCTTGGCTTTTTCTTCTACAGTGAGACTGCTTTTGTAAATAATATTGACGGCTCCGTCGGGTCCCATCACGGCAATTTCGGCAGTGGGGTAGGCGTAGTTGATATCGGCACCTATATGCTTGCTCGACATCACATCGTAGGCTCCACCATAGGCTTTGCGGGTAATAAGCGTAATTTTTGGAACGGTGGCCTCGGCAAAAGCATAGAGAAGCTTGGCTCCATGTTTAATAATTCCGCCAAACTCCTGAGCTGTTCCGGGCAAGAAACCGGGCACATCTTCCAAAGTGATTATGGAGATATTGAAGGCATCGCAGAAACGAACAAAACGGGCTGCTTTGGTCGATGCATCGATATCGAGCACTCCGGCCAACATAGCGGGTTGATTCGCTACAATTCCAACAGGACGGCCAGCCATACGGGCAAAGCCAATGATGATATTCTTGGCGTAGTGGGGCTGAATTTCGAAGAAATGTTTCTGGTCAACCACAGCATGAATCAAATCCATCATGTCGTATGGCTTATTGGGATCGGTGGGAACGAGCTCGTTGAGCGATTTGTCCAACCGATTTACATCGTCGGTGCAAACCTTTATTGGCGGGTCTTCCATATTGTTCGATGGTAGAAAGCTCATAAGCTCACGAATCATCATCATGGCTTGTTCGTCGTCGTCGGCTGTGAAATGGGCCACACCGCTCTTGGAGTTGTGAGTCATGGCTCCGCCGAGTTCTTCTTTGGTTACTTCTTCGTGGGTAACTGTTTTAATAACTTCGGGGCCGGTGACAAACATATAGCTGGTTTCTTTCACCATCATAATGAAGTCGGTGATGGCTGGAGAATACACAGCACCGCCGGCGCAGGGGCCTAAAATGGCCGAAATCTGTGGAATGACGCCTGAGCTCATGACGTTGCGGTAGAAAATATCGGCATAACCAGCCAAACTTTCCACACCCTCTTGTATACGGGCACCGCCGGAGTCGTTAAGTCCGATAACGGGCGCTCCCATTTTCATGGCTAAATCCATGATTTTGATAATTTTATCGGCATTGGCTCGGCTTAAGGAACCCCCAAAAACGGTGAAATCCTGAGCAAAAACATAAACCAAACGGCGGTCAATTTTTCCATAACCGGTCACTACACCATCGCCCAGGAATTTGGTTTTATCCATATCGAAATCGGTGGCACGGTGGGTAACAAACTTGTCGAGCTCCACAAAGGTTCCGGGATCGATTAAATCGTTGATTCTTTCGCGGGCTGTTTTGCGTCCGGCTTTATGCTGACGGTCGATGCGGTCTTGTCCGCCGCCCAATTCGGCTTCTATGTTATTTTTCTCTAAAAGCCTTAATTTTTCTTCTCTTATAATATCCATTTTTTCGTTTTTTTCAAATAATTAAAGGGTTATTCAACAACAACAAGTGGTTGATTTCCATCCACTGTATCGCCTTCTTTTACCAAAATCTCCTTAATAAGCCTGTCTTTTTTCACCTTGTATTCGCTTTGCATTTTCATGGCTTCCACAATAACTACTGTGGTTCCTTCTTTCACGTGATCGCCTACGGAAACAGGAATTTTAATCACCTTGCCTGGCATGGGGCTGCTTATTTTAACATCGCCATGATCGGCGTCCGCAGTTCCCCGGTTCATCAGATATCGGGCTTCGGCATCAACAATGCTCACATCGAAGGTGGTTTCGTAGGTGTTTATGGTATAGTTTTTCGAGTCTATACCATCCACCAATTCCACATCGTACGATCTGTTGTCTTTGAGTATGGAGTAAATTCCTTTTTCTACTTCAACCACATCAAGTTGGTATATTTTCTCATCAACCTGAATTTGAATGTGATTTCCTTCGCGACTCAAAAGTTTCACTTTTGCATAACGGTCGCCAACTTTTACTTCTAACATATTTTCTTCTTTAGGTTGATTTTATAATCTGATGATACTTCTTTTACGACCAAAATCTTTCCAGTTATTGGCCATATTTTTCTTAACAGGCTCTGGCTGAAGTTTTTCCAATTTGTTGGTATAATCTAAGAAAACGGTAATAATGGCAATATCTTCATTGTCGTCGGTAAAACCATTGGGTTTCATCAGGAAGTCGAAATTATTCTCCACAAAGTGTGTATTGTATTTTCCATCCACAAAATCGGGGGTTTCCATGATGCGTTCCAGAAATTTTATGGAAGTCTTTATACCAGTGATTTTGTAGTTATACAAGGCTCTTCTCATTCTTTTTATGGCTTCTTCACGGGTTTCGGCCCAGGCAATTAACTTGGAAATCATGGGATCGTAATAAATGGGGATTTCAAAACCCTCGTACACATAGCCATCGTGACGAATTCCAAGCCCAAGAGGCTCTCTCATATGCTTTATTTTGCCCGGACTTGGCATGAAGTTATTCTCTGCATCCTCAGCATAAATACGACATTCAATGGCGTGGCCGTTTTGTCTTAAATCTTCCTGTTTAAGAGTAAGCGGCAGATTATTGGCAATATTAATTTGTTGTTTCACCAAATCAACACCTACAACCCGTTCGGTAATAGGATGTTCCACCTGTAGGCGGGTATTCATCTCCAGAAAATAGTAATTGAGGTTGTCGTCGGTAATGAATTCGATGGTTCCTGCTCCCGAGTAGTTTACTGCTTTGGCAGCGGCCACGGCGTGTTTTCCCATTTCTTCGCGCACTTTGGCGGTCATAATGGGAGATGGGGTTTCTTCAACCACCTTTTGATGCCGACGCTGAACGGAGCATTCTCTTTCGAACAGGTGAATGGCATTTCCGTGTTTGTCGGCCAATATCTGAAATTCAATGTGGTGTGGCGAATTGATATATTTTTCAATATAAACCGCATCGTTCCCAAAAGCATTGAGGGCTTCGGAGCGTGCACCCCTGATGGCGCTTAAAATATCTGCTTCATTCTTTACCAGGCGCATTCCTTTACCTCCACCTCCGGCAGAAGCTTTTATCATGACCGGAAGTCCTATTTCTTTAATCACTTTTATGGCTTCGTCTTCGTCGGTAATGGGCTCTGTGGTTCCGGGAACAACAGGAACTCCGGCGGCAATCATATTGATACGTGCTGTAATTTTATCGCCCATGGTGTTGATGGCGTGTGCATCGGGACCAATAAAAATGATTCCTTCCTGCTTGCAGCGCTCAGAGAATTTGGCGTTTTCCGACAGGAAACCGTAGCCGGGATGAATGGCATCGGCACCCGATTTCTTAGCCACCTCAATAATTTTGTCAATCACAAGATAACTCTCGGAAGATGGGGAGGGGCCAATGTGGTAAGCCTCATCGGCATAGCGAACATGCATGGAAGTTCGGTCAGCATCGGAAAAAACAGCCACCGAGCGAATGTCCATTTCTCTGCAGGACCTCATAACTCTGATAGCTATTTCGCCTCTGTTGGCAACTAGTACTTTTTTTATCATATTTCGATTTGTTTTGTTAAAAACCGCCTAATTTGCGGCAATGAATTGAAATTCTGAATATTAGGTCTTTTTTCTTTGTTTTTTGCGGGTCAAATATAGATATTTTTTTCAATTGCTAAGTATGTCACTTATTCTACAGATGCTCCAATGATTGATTATCAAGGCGGACGAATGCATCTTTTTTTGGCATATTCAACCACCAAATTGTGCAAACTGATTGATTTTTTGAGTAGAAGATGTAGAAATTGCAGGAAATAGTAACTAAAAACAGGTATTTGGCTACCTAAATGCAATTAAGTAGTTGTTTTACAGTTGATTAATTTTTTTTTTGTTTTTAATTATCTGTTTATTTGATATTTATATATTTGCTAAGCGAAATTAATTAACAATATTCAAAAATTCTAAAATTATGAGCACATTATTTAATGGTCAAAAAAACAATCGCATGTCAACAGCAGTGAGATTGTTATTCAGTGGTGCAATTTTGCTTTCAGTGGTATCGTTTATGAGCCTTTCAAATTCTGAAGCTGGCAAAACAAATCAAAATCAAGCCAGTATTGTTGGCGAAATGAACATGTTGCCTTTGGGCGGCGATGTAGAATTGGGTAAAGCATTATTTCAGGCCAAAGCTTGTTTTGCTTGTCATGGCATGAATGGTGAAGGCAATGCTTTAGGCCCAAACCTAACCGATGATTTTTCAAAACAAGGCTGCAAGGAAGCCGACATTATGAAAGTTATCAACAAGGGTGTTCCCGGAACAGCTATGGTAGCTTATGAAGCACAGCTGAAACCTGCCGAAGTTAAACAACTGGCAGCATTCGTTTTAAGTCTTAAAGGAACCAAACCAGCCAACGCTAAAGCTGCCGAAGGCACCAAGTGTCAATAAGAAACTTATACTTTTTATGAAGCGAATAGGCAATAAATTTGCATATTCGCTTTTTTTATTGCTATGGCCAAAGAAAATCAAAAATGCATACACTGTGGGGAAGATTGTGGGAAATATCCCATTATCTATAACGACAAACCATTTTGCTGCAACGGATGCAAAACGGTCTATCAACTCCTCAACGAAAATAAACTCTATACCTACTACGAAATGGAGAATACGCCGGGGGTGAGAGTCGATGAGCATGAGTTTGGAAATAAATTTGCATACATCGATGATGAAAAGATAAAAAATCAGCTTCTGGAATTTAAAGACGGCGACTTTTCGAAAATCACTTTTTATATCCCCGCAATTCATTGTAGCTCGTGCATTTGGTTGCTCGAGCATTTAGATACCCTGCACAAGGGAATCACTTTTTCCATAGTCAATTTTGTTAAAAAAGAAGTGAGTATTACTTTTAAGGAAAGTCAGATTTCGCTTCGACAAGTGGTGGAATTGCTTGCCAGTATTCACTATACCCCCATGATTACCTTAGATTTGATGGATAAAAAAGCGGGGAAAAAGGAGGACAGGCAGCTTATTTTTAAATTGGGTGTGGCGGGTTTTGCCTTTGGCAATATTATGCTGCTCAGCTTTCCCGACTATCTGGCGGGCGATGCAGGGGTAGAGCCTGCGCTGCAACGGTTCTTCAATTTTCTGAATCTGCTTTTTGCGCTTCCTGTTCTTATTTATAGTTCCAGAGATTATTTGCTCTCGGCCTATAAAAATATGATTCACGGGGTTATAAATACCGATTTCCCCATTTCGCTGGGAATCATTGCCCTGTTTAGCCAATCGACCTGGGAAATTCTGAGCAATACCGGGACCGGATATATGGATTCATTCGCCGGATTTATTTTTTTCCTGCTCATAGGAAAATGGTATCAAAACAAAACCTATCAGGCATTGGCTTTCGATAGGGATTACAAATCTTATTTCCCCATTGCTATTACAAAAATTGTTGATTCTCAGGAACATATTGTTCAAATTAAAGATTTGGTGGAGGGAGATAGGATTCTGGTGAGGCATCACGAGCTTATTCCTGCCGACTCAACCTTAGTTAAAGGAATAGCCAATATCGATTATAGCTTTGTTACCGGAGAATCGAATCCGGTGAGTAAATTAATTGGGGAACCTGTGTATGCCGGGGGCAAGCAAATGGGAGCTGCCATTGAGCTTAAAGTCAACAAGTCGGTGGATCAGAGTAGTTTAACACGGCTTTGGAATCAAAGCGAAGGCGGAATTGTCCCCAAACAAACTCTGAACAATATTGTGGACATGTTCAGCAAATGGTTTACATTCATTATTTTAAGCCTTGCAACAATAAGCATGATTGCATGGTTTTTCATAGATGCCCCACAGGCTATTTCTATATTTACCGCAGTGCTCATAGTTGCTTGTCCCTGCGCTTTGGCTCTTTCTATTCCATTTGCCTATGGCAATACCATGCGGATATTTGGCAACAGGGGTTTTTATATTAAAAATACCCAGGTAATAGAAAATCTATCGAAGATTGACACGGTGGTTTTTGACAAAACAGGGACCATTACCCAAAGCAATTCGGTATTAATCAATTTTGTTGGAAAGCAAGAGCCCGAAAGCGAAGAGCTATCGCTCATAAAAAGCATTGCCCGTCAGTCAACGCATCCGTTAAGCGTTGGGCTCTATCAGCACCTGGAAAACTACGATTCATATTATGTGGAGAATTTTAAAGAGTTCAGTAGCGAAGGTGTACAGGGCTCCATCAATGGCAGAACCATCAGGCTCGGCAACGCAGCGTTTGCTCAGGCCGATGCCGATACGGATAACATCGAACTCTTATCGCGGGTTTATGTTTCCATCGATGGTAAATTTCTGGGGTATTTCAGCATCGACAATAAATACAGAGATGGATTGGAAGCTTTGCTCGGCGGATTGCAAAGGAACTACCATACCCATTTAATCTCGGGCGACAACGAAGGGGAGAAGCAACGACTGTTAAAGTGGTTTAAAAACGAAGACAACCTTCACTTTAACCAGAAACCCCTTCAAAAATTTGAATATATAAAGGAGCTTCAATCCAATAAGCACAGCGTTTTGATGATAGGCGACGGGTTGAACGATGCCGGTGCTTTGCATCAAAGTCAGGTTGGGATAACCATTGCCGACAATATTTATAATTTCTCACCTGCCTGCGATGGCATTTTGGAATCGGGAAAATTCTCGTCGTTATTGAGTTTTTTGAGAATGTCAAAAGGCGCCATCAATATCGTGAAAATCAGTTTTGGAATCTCTTTCGTCTATAATATCATTGGGCTGAGTTTTGCGGTAAACGGATATTTAACGCCGATTATTGCTGCTATTTTAATGCCCGCAAGTTCAGTAACCATCGTTGTATTTGTTAGTCTGGCCACAAATTTATGGGCTTTTTTAACCCTTCGCAGGAATCCGGTTTCTGATAAGAGAGTTCTTTAGCAGGCGGTAGAATTTTTTTTTTGTAGAGATAATGTAGAAATTTTAAAATTTTGTTATTTTTAACAAATAATTTATATTTTTGCGATTCAAGAATCCAAATACCTAATTAGAAGATGACAGTTTTATATGTGCTGATAACCGCCAGCTCTATTGTAGCGGGAATTTTTTTAATCGCATTTATATGGTCGGTTAAATCAGGCCAGTTCGATGATTCTTACACTCCATCAGTTCGTGCGCTGTTTGACGACAACAAGCCAGAAGAACCAGAATCTGAAAATATCAAAACTTCAAATAATTAAAATGAATGACTATGGAAAATCAAACTTTTACTTATGACAACAAGATAGTGCGGCTGTTCATGTACGCCACTATCATTTGGGGTATAGTTGGAGTTCTTGTGGGGCTGTTAATTGCCCTACAGCTTCCTTTCCCTGAAATGAATTTCAAATTGTCTTTTCTAACCTACGGCAGGATTCGCCCTGTCCACACCAACGCCATCGTTTTTGCGTTTGTGGGTAATGCAATTTTTACCGGTGTGTATTACTCCATGCAACGTCTGTTGAAGGCACGCATGTTCAGCGATGTTTTAAGCAAACTGCATTTCTGGGGATGGCAGCTTATTATTGTGGCTGCAGCAGTTACTTTGGCTCTTGGTTATACCATGAGCAAGGAATATGCTGAACTCGAATGGCCTATCGACATTGCTATTGCTATTGTTTGGGTTGCTTTTGGTATCAATATTACCGGAACCATGATCAAGCGTAGAACCAAACACATCTATGTAGCTATTTGGTTTTATATTGCTACCTGGACAGCTATTGCGTTGCTTCACGTGGTAAATTCAATCGAAATTCCTGTTTCTTTCTTTAAATCCTACCCTGTGTATGCTGGTGTACAGGATGCAGTGGTACAATGGTGGTATGGACATAATGCCGTTGCATTTTTCCTTACTACTCCATTTTTAGGTTTAATGTACTATTTCCTGCCCAAAGCAGCAAACCGTCCTGTTTATTCATACAAATTGTCAATTGTCCACTTCTGGTCGTTGATTTTCATTTATATGTGGGCTGGTCCTCACCATTTATTGTATCAGGCTTTGCCAGGATGGGCACAAACCCTTGGTGTAGTGTTTAGCGTGATGCTTATTGCTCCTTCCTGGGGTGGTATGGTGAATGGATTGTTGACCCTAAGAAGTATTTGGGACAAAGTTCGTGAAGAACCTATCCTTAAATTCTATGTGGTTGCTGTAACTGCTTATGGTATGGCTACATTCGAAGGCCCTATGCTTTCATTAAAAAATGTAAATGCTATCAGTCACTTCACCGACTGGACACCTGCTCACACTCATATTGGTGGAATGGGTTGGAATGGTTTATTGACTTTCGGTATGTTATACTGGTTAGTTCCTAGATTATATAATGTAGAGTTGTTTAGTAAAAAAATGGCCAATACCCACTTTTGGATTGCAACCATTGGTATGCTTTTCTGGGCTATCCCCATGTATTGGGCAGGTATTACTCAAAGTTTAATGTGGAAAGAATTTAACGAAGACGGAATGTTGGCTTACCCTAACTTTCTTGAAACAGTTACACAAATTGTTCCTATGTATATAACCCGTGCATTTGGCGGTTCATTATATGTGATTGGCTTCCTAATGATGATTTACAACCTATATAAAACCATGGCCATCGGTAAATATATCGGCGACGAAACTACCTCAGCACCCGCATTGCATGTGGCTTCTGAGAAAAGAGTTGCTGGCGAAACCATTCACAGCTGGTTGGAAAGAAAACCTGTACAGTTTACCATTTGGGCTGTTATTGCTGTTGCCATTGGTGGCGCGGTTGAGATTATTCCCATGATTACTATTAAATCAAATATCCCAACCATAGAAACTGTTACCCCTTATTCTCCTTTGGAATTGCAGGGTCGTGATATTTACGTTAGAGAGGGTTGCTATAACTGCCATTCTCAACAGGTAAGACCATTCCGGTCTGAGGTTGAAAGATATGGCGATTATTCCAAGGTAGGAGAATTCGTTTATGACCATCCATTCCAGTGGGGTTCCAAAAGAACCGGACCAGATTTGGCTCGGACAGGCGATATTAACAGCAAAATGTATAAATCCGGCTCATGGCATTTTAACCATATGATGGATCCAACCAGTACATCTCCTGGTTCATTAATGCCTTCATACCCATGGTTATATGATTCAAAAATTGATAATGGGAGTCTTGAGCGCAAAATTGAAGTGATGCAGTTTCTGGGTGTTCCATACCCCGAAGGATTCGCAAAACAAGCTTTGGCCGATTTACAAGACCAGGCTGCAAAAGTAGCTGCCGACATTCCCGGAGCAAATCCTGATTCTGAAATCATAGCTTTAATTGCCTACATGCATAAAGTTGGAAGTGGAATCTCTGTTAAAAATCAATAACCCGACTCATGGTTAATGTTTTCATTACCCGGCGGTCAATAAAGAATACGATATGAAACTTGCAATAAATTATTTAAACGGCATTGATGGAATTGGAATCACGCAATCTATTTCATTTGTGTTTTTCTTTGCCATGTTCATTCTTATAATGATCTATGTGTTAAGAACAAAAACGTCCTATTATAACCCTATTAGCGAAATGCCGCTTGAAGATGACGCTATTCAGTATTCAGATAAAGAAAAAAAGTAATTTTTATAAAGATTTAAAGATATGAGCGAAGAATTAAAATATCACAAAGGTCAATTAATTGAAGGCCATGAGTTTGATGGTATTCGTGAATTGGATAATCCACCTCCACCATGGTTAATGTATATTTTCTATATATCCGTGTTATTCTCCATTGCCTATTGGATTTATTACCATATGACCGATGCAGGACCATCGCAAGAAGATGAGTTTAATCAGGAAATGGCAGTTGTAGCAAAAGCCGATGCACAAAGGGTAGCAGAAATGCCACCCGCAGCAACTACAGCTTCTACCGATCCTGCCGATCTTGAAGCCGGAAAAGCACTGTTTATGGAAAAAGCTTGCTTTGCCTGTCATGGTATGGCTGGCGAAGGAAATGCCATTGGCCCAAACCTCACCGATACATTCTGGATTCACAGTTGTGATTTTACCGAAGTTATAAAGGTAATTAAAAACGGTGTGCCTGAAAAAGGGATGACTCCTTATAAAGACCAACTCAATCAGAAACAAACCGAGCAATTGGCCAGTTATCTGATGGGTCTTGTGGGTACAAATCCAGCAAACGCCAAGGAATCCCAAGGAAACGAGTGTAAATAGCTGTTGTTTAATAGCTGTTAATCCACAAGCGGATGGACAATAATCGTTGTCCATCCGTTTTTTGGTGTGCCGTGTACATCTATTCTCTGGAAGGTGAAAGTCCTTTATGGGGGTCGGTAGTTACCAACCATTAGCCAAAA
>DYSN01000264.1 GCA_020718205.1 Draconibacterium orientale | reverse complement strand
GCCGGAGTTTTCCTTTGGGTTTTTAAAATAATTTTCTCGATGCAAATTATTTTAACCCAACTTGCAGCTATTTGGATTAAGAATCTTGATAATCAATAATTTGCAATTTTTCTGGTTCCGGTTTGTGTACTACAGATTTTTTCTTTTGGAAGGGAGCGTATTTGTATTTTAGGGCATCATAAATGGATTTTACGTTCTCCTCCGGTTCTGAACAACGGCGTATCATTATAATTTTATCGTCTGTGTTTTGTGCTAATGTCGTTACAGCCTTTTGGGTGTTCATCGTGCGAACTATTTCACGCCAACAGCTATGGATGTTTTTTTTCTTTAGCCCATGTCGTATGGTGTTTACTACCCAATAAGCCAGCAATCCCAAATGCAGATGGGCCATGGTTGCGCTATCGGTTTTGTGATAGATTGGGCGTAAATAAAGGTCGTTTTTGAGTATTCTGAAGGTAGCTTCGATTTCTCGAATGGTATTGTAAAATTGCCACACCTCTTTTTCTGTGTTGGCTTCCACTGAAGTACGAAGAAAGTAAACGCCGCTTCGGGCATTTATTTCAACACCTTTTTTGATATGCCATTTAATGGATGTTACGATCTTCTTTTTTTCTTCGACAGACTGGGTTTCTTTCTTTTTTCTTTTTGTTACAACCGCCTCCTTTACCTCTGTTTCAATATCAAAATACCGGTGTATGGAGGGGTATTTTTGTTTTAACCGGCCAATGCGTTCATACACTTTATCTTCCTGTTTCACGCCACTTTTCCTGGCTAAACTGTTGGCAATTTTTTGCAGTCCGGCTTCAAAGCGTGAGCGGAACTGTTCGTTCATCGAATTTTCTTTTGCCTGCTTTGCCTGGCTTTCTACTTTGAGGTAATAGTCGGTGTTACGACCTGATTTTATACGACACAGTTTTATTTTTTGCTTCCGGTTATCAGTTACTGTAAGTGTGGTTGCGCCAGCTTCTGTCTGGTAGTTTTTCAAACTCGACCGGCTTACACACAAATAATCGTAACCTTTTGCCTTTATCATCTTGAGATTTTTGTCGGTGGCAATTCCGGCATCAATAACTACAAGAGCTTTCTTTGCCGTCACAGAGGTTTTGATACGAAGCGTGTTAATCATCTCTTCCAACGTTTTGGAATCAGCTATGTTCCCTTCCAAAATTGCAGAGTATTTGATAAACCCTTCCGGATTGATTACCAAGGCCAGTACTATCAATTTGGCATCGTTGCGCTTTTCTTTGCTACGGCCATATTTTGCTATTTTGCTTGCGGCTTTCCTGCCCTCAAAATAAGTGTTGGTCAGGTCGTATAGAATAATCTTATCTTCAATATCAAACATTTCGTTTGTGCGCACGGATAAGTGTTGTTCCAGTGCGTCTTTTTCGGCGTATATTTTCTTTGAAATATAATACAGTTGGTCTTTAGTAACCTCGTCAATATCGTATCCGGTTACTTCGCATACTGATGAGTTTTCCTTTATCCAACGCGTGGTTTCAAACTCTGATGCCGGATAAACTGCCCGGCTGATAATGTGGCTTTGTGCCAGTTTTATCTCTTGTTCATCCCATCCCTGACGCTTTAAAAATGAAGCAATCTGCAATTGTTCAATGGCTTGATAGCACATCCATTCTGCACCTATTTCCCTAACGTTTTTATGTCGGATGCTATTAAAATCTATTGTCTGAATATCTTTGCCGCTTTCTGTTGGTTTCTTTGTCTGTTTTTCAATGGGCACATCAATGCGCTTTTTGGCAACCATCTGGTTGTAAAACTTATCAACGTAATGGATTATTAGGGGATCATCACTAAATGGTAGCTCGAATAAAGGTTGAGAAGGGTTGTTGGCTTTTGCGGTAAGTATTTTCTGTATTGTGTTGAGTTGGTCGGTGGTTAATCCGTCCAGGTAACCTGCATTTAAAATGGTGCGATGGCATACCCTGTTGTTTTCGTTACGATAACTCTCAACTAACCTGTAGTAACCTGATATGAGCCCTGTTTCAGGGTTTTTACGCATGGAAATTATAAAAT
>DYSN01000121.1 GCA_020718205.1 Draconibacterium orientale | reverse complement strand
GACCGAAGCTCAGTGACCGAAGCTCAGTGACCGAAGCTCAGTGACCGAAGCTCAGTGACCGAAGCTCAGCAACCAACGCTCAGCACTGGTGTTGAGTCTACCTGGCTACGCTGTTAGACAAGTCAACCAGACGGCGATGGCCGGCTGGCTGCATCCCCCAACCCAGTCTCAAAAGCAAAGATGTATGGAGTTATTGTACTTTTATTGGACTATATAACGTTTATATATGGTATAATATGGTTTTTAAGTCTATTAGTTCCGCAAAGCTAACTGAAGCGAAGCAGGGAGTTTCGCATAAACTACGGCTTCACGACTCGTTGAGGGGGCTTTGGTTATGGGTGATTCCTAATTTCTTCATGAGCCCTTTAATGCCTTTTATCACCCGTTCGGCCTGCTCGTGCTGTCCTTGCTCTATGAGCTTCTGATAGCGTTGCAGGGCTTTCTTTACCAGTTGGTGCTTCTCCTTTTCCGCATATAAATCGTTGATAATTTCCGAAGGATAGTTTTTCTGAATATCAGTGGCTTGTTCCAGATATTTCTCCGCCATCTCGAAACGATTTTTCTCTATGGCCTGGCGGCTCACTTCGATGTAGGAGAGATAGATGTCGTAAACAGCCCGCGCTTTGAAATGGGTGAATGTAGAAGTTTGGGTCAAATAGCCCGAGTTTTCGTAAAAAGTGCTCAGTCGCTCCATTTGGAACAAAGCTTCGCGGGGTTTCTTTTCGGCCATCAGTTGCGAAATCAGTGCTATACTCTGACGTTGAATTTCGTAATCGAATGTTTCGATGGCGTTGGCTATGCCGGTGAGATTCAGTATTTTGTGAACATGATGCAAACAAAGATAGCTGGCACTATTGGCATTGAAACTGAAATACAAATCGCCAAATAAATTGGTTGATGAAGTGGAAAATCCGAGTAAATCTGTTTCAATTTGAAAATAGACTTCGGCCAATTGTCGGGCTTCCACTGGATTGCGAAAGAATAACTCGCTGCCTTCTATGGCTTCGATTTCTTTTTGAAGGATGAATTTTTTTACGTTGATTTTCTTTTCAAGCTCCAGGAGGTCTAAAGAACTTTTGATAATGAGTTGCTGGTAGAATGGAAGATTTTCGAGCTCAGAAAACCATTGCAAGTATCTGATTTTGTGGATTAACGCCATTTCTGGAGTGCTTGGAGTCGGTAATTTTTCCTGGCGGTTTAACCATTCGCCGGCCATTTGATACTCGTTCACCCATAGCCATTTCTGTTGAAATTTCGCATCATCGAAGGCGAAATCCCATTTTTCAACTTCGAGTTTGATTTTCCATTCGGGCGCAAAGCGTTGATGTGAAAAAGTGAGAAATATATTATTTGTCAGCGAATCGTGGAGCTCGAAACTCTTAACATAAATAAACTCGGGACCCTTGCTAAAGGTGAGTTTTAGCGATTTTATGCGGGGAAGTATTTCGTGTGAAAAATCAAATCCCAAAAGGTTGGTCTGCCCCGAAACATCAGCAGGATAGAGATGAATGATGGTTTCGAAACCTTGTCCATCTTTTTTAATTATTTTAAAATTAGAATGATAACGAATAGATGCTTCCACTTCACTCACATCTCTCGATGCTGTATGGGCCATGGCAAACACCAGTCCGTTTTTGGTTTTATAGTGTTCCGATCCTTTGAAACGGTAAGTGAAATCGTCGAAATTTCCCGATTTCATCAGCTGTTGCGAATAGGCTGAAACCGGCCAAAGCAGATTCAGGGCAAGTCCCAGAA
The DNA here is from genome assembly GCA_020718205.1 of Draconibacterium orientale. GTDB lineage: Bacteria > Bacteroidota > Bacteroidia > Bacteroidales > UBA12170 > UBA12170. The sequence goes on along the minus strand of DYSN01000121.1, from coordinate 9,632 downwards.
GAAATATATTTATGAGCAGATGTGGTTTCAATATCATTTCAATTTGTTGCAACAGTTGGCAAAGTTACAAAGGCGTGAAAACACAGTCATTCATTCCAGATTTTTTATTCACAAACAAAACTAAATAAACTCCCAGCTACAGTGGAAAATATTATACAAAATGATTCATTAAGGCATTGATAGTCAGACATATAAAAAAATCAATATGTCTTATAGCAAATCTGTTCCTTTGGCTGCAATAAAAATTCTGAACCATTGTTCGGGAGTTAATGGTTGCTGAAGTGCTTCTACCGCGGTTCTAATGCGTTCTATTTTCCCCGAACCCACGATGGGAACTATTTCGGCGGGGTGAGCCAAAATCCAGGAATACACCACTGATTCTATGGAAGTTGCGCCAATTTCCACCATAATCTCCCGAAGCACGTTATAGATTCTTTGGTCGCTGGCGCTGTTGGGTTGCGAAAATCGTCCTCCGGCCAATGGGCTCCATGCCATGGGTTGGATTTTTTCTCCGCTAAGAAAATCCATATTTCCGTTGTCGAAATGTTCAAGACACCAGGGCGAAATTTCTATCTGGTTGGTTACAAGGCGCATAGGGCAATGCTTTTGAAGCATTTCGAAGGATTGTGGAGAAAAATTACTCACCCCAAAAGCTCTCACTTTTCCGCTTTCGAGCAAATGGCTAAAGGCTTTGGCAACTTCGTTGGGGTTCAAAAACGGCGATGGGCGGTGAAGGAGCAACACATCCAGATAATCGGTTCTCAAATGGCGCAGGGAATTTTCGGCAGAATATATAATATGTTGATAACTATAGTCGTAGGACTTGATGGTGCGCTCGGGATAATGATCGGAAACCAGCTTAATACCGCATTTGGAAATTATTTGAAGCTGATGGCGCAATTCCTTTTGAAGATTCAGCACATTTCCAAAAAGGCTTTCGCAGCTGTAATTGCCATAAATATCGGCATGATCGAAACTCGTAACGCCAACATCCACACATTGTTGGGTTAATGATAACAGCTGCTGCGGACTTAAATTCCACTCGTTCAACCGCCAATGTCCATGAACAATTCGCGAAGTATTCAACCTGTTTTGTTTTTCCATGAGTTAATTTTGAGACTGCAAATAAATTAAAAAATAGGGCTGAATTAACGCGTCAACATTGATTTAAGCCATAGACTCCATCGGGAAAATTGAATGGTGCTACGGGTTTTTTGAAAACGAGAAATGGTATGTATGCATAATAATTCACGAAATCTTTTATTTTTGTTCCATGAACATATCCATCACTCCATATCAACTGCTATTCAGAAAGCCTGCCGGAACTTCCAGGGGTGTTCTCAACACCAAGGAAACCTGGTTTGTGAAGGTATATGACGAAGATTCGCCAAGTCAATTTGGTCTGGGGGAAATCAATATGTTCAAAGGCCTGAGTTTCGATGATAGACCCGATTTTTATGAAATGCTGGCTCAGATTCAATCGCATCCCGCTGATTTTCTTGCTGATTATCATCAAATTCTGAAAGATTTCCCGGCCATCCGCTTTGGATTAGAAACAGCGTTGCTCGATTTTTCGCGTCAGCAAAACCACATCCTTTTTCCATCCGCTTTTACACAAGGATTGGAAGGAATTCCTATCAATGGGCTTATTTGGATGGGGCAGCCCGATTTTATGCTATCGCAAATCAGAGAAAAGATAGAAAAGGGGTTTCGTTGTTTGAAGTTGAAAATCGGAGCCATCGATTTTGATACAGAGCTTTCAATTCTGAAAAGCATTCGTCAGGAATTTTCCGAAGACAGGCTGGAATTGCGTGTTGATGCCAACGGTGCTTTTTCTCCGAACGAAGCACTTTCAAAGTTTCACCAACTGAGCGTTTTCAAGTTGCACAGCATCGAACAGCCCATCAGGCAGGGACAAGCGGAAATCATGCGGAAGCTCTGTAATGAAACGCCCATTCCCATTGCACTCGACGAAGAGCTCATTGGAGTGATTGAGTGCGCTGAAAAAGTGCAGCTTCTTGAATTTATTAAGCCGCAGTTTATCATTCTAAAACCCGCGCTCACAGGGGGCTTTCGGGCTTCGGAAGCGTGGATAAATCTTGCCAAAGCGCAGCAAATTGGCTGGTGGATTACCTCTGCTCTGGAAAGTAATATCGGTCTGAACGCCATAGCACAATGGACTTTTAGCCTTGGAACCACTCAATATCAGGGTCTTGGAACCGGACAACTCTACCAAAATAATATCAATTCGCCTTTAACTATCGAAGGCGAAAAGCTTTTTTATATCCCCCGGAAACCCTGGGAAACCGAAGCACCGTTTTGTGGATTCAATGGAAATCAAAAACAATCAACAATATGATACGAAAAGCAGAATTTAAGGACCTAATAAACATCCTGGAGATTTACAATCAGGCTATAGAAAAACGATTTCAAACTGCGCATCAGAAACCAAAAAGCCTCGACGAGATGGGTATTTGGTGGAAGGAACACAACGCAAGTCGATGGCCTGTTTTTGTTATTGAGCTGGCCGATCGTGTGGTAGGCTATGTATCGCTGAGTGCCTATAGGAGTGGGAGAGAAGCCTTTGCCAAAACTGCCGAAGTCTCCTATTATCTACATGCCGATTTTCAAAATGGCGGCCTTGGCGGCGATTTGATGCAGTATGCCATTCGCAATGCGCCCGAATTTGGATTTAAATATCTCATTGCCATCTTGCTATCAGAAAATACCCCCAGCATTCGATTGCTCGTGAAATATGGCTTTAAGGAGTGGGGAAGAATGCCCGGCATAGCTCATTTCGAAAATATGTCGTGCGATCATTTGTATTATGGTTTAGCTTTAAAATTTTAGTTTTATGAAGAAGTCAGTCATTTTTATTTTGTTCACCTTGTTCATTTTCAATACCTACGGTCAAACTATTGAAGAAGAAACAGAGGCCATAAAAAACATTATCCAGATTTCGTATGTTGAAGGCATTCAAAACGAAGGAAATTCTGAGAAAATAGATCGCGGAGTTCATCCGGAGTTTCGATTGTTGGGAGTGGGAGATGACAACCAAATGTGGACCCTAACCATCGATGCCTGGAAAGAGAAAATTCAGCAACGGCTCCAGAAAGGCGAATTGCCCCGAAAAGCTGATAATCTCATTAGTATAAAATTTTTAAGCGTTGATATTCAGGGAAATGCAGCCGTGGCCCGGTTTGAGTTTTATGTGGGCGAAAAGCTTGTTTTCATCGATTTTATCAGCCTTTACAAGTTTAATGAAGGCTGGAAAATGGTGAGCAAAATATTCTATAAATTTCCGTAAAATATTGGCAAAACCATTTCTTCATCCATTCGTATAAGAAAAATTCGGCTTAAGTAATTTATTAATAAGGGATTATATAAAAACTGAAAGCCAGCTAATTAAAAGAAAAAGCCATGTGTCACCGACTAATTTTGCGGGTGCTGATCCTGTTTCTAATCATAGGATGTTGGTCTTGTGAAAAAAAGACCACCGAAGATGAAATTCTGCCAGTGGAGGATTCAAAAACCTATTCCGGCAGTCTAATCAATCCCGATACCAATCTACTGAAAACCATCTACGACGGTGATTATGAGATTATTGCGGAGAATGTGGTTTTTTCACATGCCAATGTTCAGAATTTCAAATACCTGGCTCGAATCAAGGAGATTTCGGGTGATTTTGTGATTGAAAATTGTCCTGAAATATTGAATTTTAAGGGGTTAGACAGTCTCAATACCATTGGGGGCGATTTCAGGGTTCATAGCAACGAAGCGTTAACGAGTTTCACAGGTCTGGAAAAGCTCAGTTTTATCCGCAAAGATTTTAGCATTGCCAATAATACTAATCTATCTCATATTCAAGGGCTTAATGGATTGAAGGAGATCAAGCAAAGCCTTTATATTCAGTTTCAGGACGCGATAGAAGATTTATCGGGGTTCAGCAATCTCGAAGAATTGGGCGGCAACCTGATGCTCTATTCCAACCGAAAAATCACAAGCTTCCAGGGTTTATTAAATCTGAAACAGATATGGGGCACTATTTTACTATCCGGTGACAATGAGTTTGTAGATTTTAGTGGATTGGAAAGTCTCGAAAGCATTCATATGGGATTAAGAATCAGTAATTATCAGAATTTGAGTAGTTTAACAGGGCTCTCAACCTTAAAATATATCTTTGGAAATCTTGAAATAGTGAATAATCCGCGGTTGAAATCATTGAGTGCTATGACACTGTTAGACAGTTTGAATGGAGCCTTGATTATAACCCACAACGATTCCTTGCTTTATCTCGATGCTTTTCACGATTTGGATAAAGTGAAAGATGACATTACCATAGAAGCTAACCCACAACTGGCAAGGCTTCAGAGTTTGGGGAATCTGGAATTTGTAGCGGGTCGCATTCGGATCATCGATAACAAATCGTTGCTAAATGTCGACGAGCTCCACAAGTTGACAAAAGTGGCCGATGGAGTTGCCATTTACAATAACAGGAAATTGCGGAGTATTGAAGGCTTAGCTGCTTTAACCACGGTTCGCGTGAAAGTTTATGTGGGAAATAATGACAGTCTGCGGAGTTTAGACGGATTGGAGTCGTTGAGTTTTATTGATGGCGATTTATCGGTCATCGGTAACCTGTCGCTGCGAGATTTTTGCGCCATTACGCCCCTTCTTTCTGCCAACGGAATCATGGGGCAGCTCGAAATCAAAAATAATTATTTTAATCCTTCTCCCCAGCAAATAGTTTCGGGCGATTGTAGCCGTAATAAAAAATAGTATGAAGATATATCATATTGTCGCACTGATATTTACACTTGCTTTTTTATCTTTGGTTTCGGCTCAGGAGGGCGAAATGATTTTGGTGAAGGATTCGGATTATATCAAAGTATATAAAATCGAAAATGCCTGGGGCAATTTAAACCGCATTATTGCCCGATCTACTTTCAACTCCAATTACATGAATCTTTTTTGTCTGATAAAAGACCACGATAATCATAAAAACTGGATTTATGCCAATAAGGGGGGCTATATTCTCGATAGTATAAGTCCCTGGCAACGGGTCTATTATGCTGTTTCTGAAACGCCTGTTTTGCTGGCCGACAGAGATTTTGTTACCGATGTGGACCTTACGGTAGATCTTAAAAGCAAATCGCTTCTGATACATTCGGTGGGAAACCAAAAATACAAGCCCGACGTGCCCGATCTGGTTAGAATTCAGATGATTGACTCGCACTGGACTCTGAGAAAAATCGACGAAATCCATACCGAAGCTGAGTTGAATCTGCTGATTGATGTAGGCGGAAGTCTTCCTGATGGTTGGTCAATATGTTTATTGCCAACGACCCCTTCAATAGCTTTAAAAACATGAGAGAGCAACTTCTCCAACCGAATTACCAAAAATGCAACTGTGGTTACAAACAGTTAATCAATCTTTAATAGATCAGAATGTATTATGAATCAGTATTTTATATGGCAAGGAAAGAAATATGCGAAGTTGGGTTTGGTAAGTTTTTTAGAAACACAACTGAGCCATTCCCCCCCTGAATTTGAAAGAGAGATTTTCTCGTTTGCATTGGAATGGTTGAACGAGAAACAACAGTATTTCACAGTGAAAACCTCAGGTAGCACAGGAGCTCCCAAAGAAATTCAACTCGAACGACAACAGATGCGACAAAGCGCCCAGGCTACTGGAGCTTTTTTGGATTTACAACCCGGCGATTCCTGTTTATTAGTACTTCCGGCCGGTTTTATTGCCGGAAAAATGATGATAGTGCGTGCTTTGGAACTGGGGCTTGATTTTTATTATCTGGAGCCTAAAATCAATATACTGAGCCAGATTCAGCGCAATTACGATTTTGTGGCTGTTATTCCACCGCAGGTAGAGTTTCTTATCCGGCAAAATGAGTTGGAACAGTTGAATCGGTTTAAAAAGGTTATTGTTGGCGGGGCGTCCCTTTCGGAATCCGGAAAAAGTCAATTGGAGCCGCTACAGGCCTGTTTTTATGCCACTTATGGAATGACGGAGACCATTACCCATATTGCCATGCAGGCTTTGAACGGACCCGAAAAATTGGAGCTGTTTCAATGCTTACCCGGGGTTAGAGTGGAGCTGAATGCACAGGGCTGTTTGGTAATTTTAGGCGATCGATTGCCCGAAAAAAGGTTGGAAACCAGCGATTTGGCTCAATTGGATTCTTTTGGACGATTTCGCATTTTAGGTCGCACCGATCATGTAATCAATTCGGGGGGATTAAAAATTTCACCAGAAATATGGGAAGAAAAGCTGAAACGAGAATTGCCTTTCGAAGTTATGCTTAGCTATATAAACCACGATTTTTTGGGACAAAAACTTGTGCTTCTGGTGGAAACCAAAGAAACTCCAGAAACCACTGAAACCCTACAAATACTTATTAACCAGCTGTTTTCCCCAAAATATTCCCCCAAGCACATTGTATATTTACCATCATTTTTTCGCACATTCAATGGCAAACCCGATCGTTTGGCCTGCCAAAAATGGTTGCAAATCAATGTGAAAGAGTCATGATTTAAGCGGTGGATGCGAAAGATTGTAATCATTTTCATCAATTTATAATTGAACAGCAAACAGTCGAAAATAATGCAGCCATCGAGCATCGCCGTCTGGTAGCCTGTCTAAATGCTTATCAAGGAGGATTCAACACCTGTGCTGAGCGCTGGTCACTGAGCTTCAGTCACTGAGCGAAGTCGAAGGGAGTCGAAATTTGGACTTCATGTCTTGTTCCTGCTCTGCGGGGCAAGCTCCCGATTTTCGGGACAAGTTGTGCCGGCTGCTTAAATTTCCGGGTATTGAAGGTAGTTTTTCAGATTCTCCGTTCTATAATAAGATCATTCTCAGTATTATACATTAAAATTCCTTTGCTAATTTCATCAAGTTGTCCTACCAATTTCCCTTGACTGTTCCAAACTGAACTTTTGCCAATACTATCAAAATTATCACAATAGCCTAAGCAATTGGACATAAAAACCGGAATCGCGTATTTTTTGGCTATCAGTGGATATTGCATGAAGGCCTTTTCTACTCCATTTTGTGATTTTGCAACACTCGCAAAATAAATCTCTGCTCCAAGTTTCATGGCCTTATCAGAATGCTCAGCTTGTAAACTTTCATAGCAAATTGCAGGTGCTATTTTTTTGCTATCGATTTCTATGATTAGCTGTTCATTACCATTTGTAAACCAGGGTAATTCGTCTGCATGTAATAGCTGTTTTGAGTATGTCTGTCCGGGCATATTTGGCCGAAAAACAATCATACTTATTTGCACACCATAAGCTGTTTTTAAGGGTGCACCAAGACCTATTGTAATTTTATCTGTGTCGCTAAGCATTTGAAATATATCGAGCTTAGAATCATTTAGTTCCAATGCTAAATCCTTTGCAAGTTGAGGCTCATAACTTGTTAACGAAAGCTCTGGAAAAAAATATAGCCGACGATTTCATTGAAGAAGCAAGCCCAATCAATATTCTATGCGGGTCAATATTGGCCGAAATATCTCCCTTAATGGGTCTTATTTGTGCTATGCTGATTAACATGATGCAAATTTATACTATTCCTTCTTAAACGAAAAATCTTTTCCCCCCTGTTTTAGGGTCATGGTTTTTTCTATGGTGTTGAATTCCAGTTCGATTCCGGCTGCGACAAACTTAAATTTGTCTTTTTCTGTGGCTTCCAATGGAAAAGCCAATTGTCCTGTTCCCTGGGCCATTAAAAGGTGGTTTTCTATAAAAATAGAAATTTTAATGGGAAGCTCCTGCGATGAATATTCGCCAAGATACACTTCCAAATCCTTGTCGGTGAGTTGAATCGTTTTGAATGTGGGGATTTCGAAGGGCTTATTAAAAAAGGCACTGAGCACCGCAATGGAAATATCGTTATTTGAGAAATTGGTTCCGTTGGAAATCATGGCATAGGAGATGCCGTCGCTACCGAAATGGCTGAAAACCGATGAAAACCCATCGATTCCCCCAGTGTGACCATAACCGGTTTTGTCGAAAAAGGGGATGGGAAATAAACCCATTCCATAGTGGTATTTTACGCTTTTCATCTGCTCAAGACTCTCCATTTTTATGAGCTTTCCGGCGAACAAGGCATCGCTGAATTTTACCAAATCTTCTGGGGTAGAGACAATTCCGCCGGCTCCAAGTGGAATGGAGATATCTGTTTCCATCTCTTTTTTCCAATCGCCCGAAAAGCTGTAGGAATAGCACTCGTTGTTTTGGGGTTGAATGGTTGTTCCCAAACGCGTGTTTTTCAGTCCGATGGGTTTCGCAATATATTTCTGTACCAAATCCGCATAGGTAATCATATAGGTTTTTTCGAGAATATAGGTGAGCAAAACGAAATTGGAATTGCTGTATTCTTCTTTGGAGTCGGGTTCAAAATCGCTACCCTTGGCGGCAATAATATCGGTCATTTCCTTTTCGGTTTTTGGCGTGGTGCACCAACTCAGATAGTCTTCGTCGGAAGTGAAATTGTGAATCCCGCTGCGGTGGCGAAGCAATTGTTCAATGGTAATTTTTTCGGCATTTTTGATGTTGGGGAAATAGCTGTCTATTGTTTGATCCAGGCTCAATCTGTTTTCTTCCACAGCCTTGATAATCAATACTGCAGTAAAAGTTTTGGATATGGAGCCGATGCGGTATTTGCTGTTGTTGTTGGCTTTCTGACCGCTTTCGAAGTCGGCATAGCCCAACGAGCGGGAGTAAATAATGTTTCCATGTAGCGAAACCGCCACCGACCCAAAAAATCGGTTATTGGTTTCCAAAGCGTCGAAATACTGGTCAAGTTTAGCTTTGTCAAAGCTCTGTGCAAGAGCAAACTGGCTCATAAAACCAAGGGCCAGCAATATTAGAATATACCTCTTCATGATGTTAAATATTATTTTTTCAATGTGACGCCAAGCCAGCGCCGATGTTACAGGACTTCTTTCGGGGGGTTATTTTTGCTTGAGATATTTATTGAACCGCTTGATGAGAGCTTCGGTTTTTGCAGGTCCGGGAGCATCGTTATCCACTATAACACCCTGTTTATCAATAATGGCGAATCTGGGCAAAGAGAGTTTTCCTTTCATAATTTTCTCTGTAATGCCTTTAAAAAACTCACTTCGGAGTTGCACATAATAGTTGAAGCCTTTGAGATTGAATTTAGACACATTTTCTTTCCATCTTTCCTTGCTTTTGTTTTGAAGTGCGCTATCGTTCTCCATCTTTTCCAGTGCAATGTAAAGACGAATTATTTCATTCGATTTCAGAAAGTTATCCGTTTCTTCGTGAGGCAATAATTCTGTAAGGCAAGGGCTGCACCACGATCCCCAAAAGTCGATATAAACCATATGCCCTTCGAATTTTTTCAATAACTCGTCAAACGAATTCGCATTGTCCACAAAAACAATAGAATCTGATTGGAATTTAAACGAAGTTTGAGCGAAAATACCACCCACCGAATACAACCAAAATGATAAGATTAGGATTACTAAGCCGACTTTTTTCATAAATATTTGTGTTTTAAGAGGTGCATTCAAGTAATAAATGCAATTTATCCGTTATTATTAATAAACTGTGAATATACTTGATTTGGAGATAAAAAACCAAAT
>DYSN01000263.1 GCA_020718205.1 Draconibacterium orientale | reverse complement strand
ACGCGCTTGGCACACCTGATCCACGGAGATCATATAAAAAATGAACAATATTAATAGCAACAAAAAAGAGTTATCACCAAACCAACGCGAAGAACTACTCAGCGCATTGAAAGCCCGTTTTGAAAAAAAACATGAACCGCCATCGCGATATTAATTGGGAAAAGGTGTAAATCAGGCTGAACTCTCATGCGGAAAAACTGTGGGCGCTCAATGAAATGGAGAACACCGACGGTGAACCAGATGTCGTTGGCTATGATAAAAAAACGGGCGAATATATTTTTTATGATTGCTCAGAGGAAAGCCCTAAAAGCCGCAGAAATGTTTGTTATGACCCCGAAGCGCTGGAAGCAAGGAAAGAATTTAAACTGGTTGAAAACACCTTTTGAAATTAGAGAACTCGGCGGAGACATCTTTGCCGACCGCCGCTACAACCATGTCTTTGTGTATCACAATGGCGCTTCCTCTTACTATGGGGGCAGAGGATTTCGCGGCTCACTACGGATTTAACCTTTTCTCAAACTGCGTCATGCTGAAAAAAATCTGCTCATTTTATACTGCGGGAAGGAATTAAAGAATTAGCATATTCTTCAACCCAGGAATAACCAGATGGGGCAAGCATGGCAGGATTGCTGGCATCTCCGCCAAAAAAAGGGTCCAAGCCGTGTGCGGTTTCCCAGTCAGACGGAATTCCATCTTGATCAACATCTAACGGATAAAAGTAGTTCGGATGATTTTGCCACGCCCCAACCTGATTCTGACTGTCTATAATCGTCCCCGTCCCCGACTTTACATCAGCAACAATGCGCAGATCAATCCCATCACGCATGGGAGAAATAGCGCCTGCAAAATCCAACACATCCACATATGCGGCTTCAGCAGATGTAAGCGCGGCACTGCTTGGCTCAAAAAGGAATTTTTTTGCAACTTCAAAATTTTCGGGCAATTGAACGCGAGCCGTTATCAGGTTTTCGTTATCACGCAGGTCGTATGCAAGGTTGCCATCCACATACACCTGCCCCTCAGGCGGCATGGAATCTATACGAATATCATAATGACTTGAATTTAAGTTTGCTTTAAAATAGTTATTCAAAACATGGGTAATATTTTTATCTGCGTTAATCTCCACTGCGGCATCCCCCCAGCCATAAATTACATTATTAATAACCTCAGAATTAACAATTCCAGAAATGCGTGGGTTTCTTCCCCAATTGTGCGCAAAAATATTATGATGAACCGTCATGTTTTTTCCATCTTGTCCTAAAATTGCCCCCATACTATGCGCGTCAAGTTCTGCCGTGCCTTCATCCAGATGAATACTATGATGCAGTCCTTCGCTAATTATGCTCCATTGTATTGTAATGTCATGCCCTGCGTATGGTTTTTTGGGATCAATCCAAGTGGACAAATTTTCATCAATAGCCCAACTCACCGAGCTATGGTCAATCACAACATTGTACACATCACTATTTGCGTCATAGGTGCTGATGTTAATACCGTCCAGGCAACAAGTAGGCGATCCTTGATCGCCTACCCGAATCCGAATTCCTCTAATAATGACATCATGGGTTGAAATAATGAGTCCATTTCCTTTTAGTGTAATTCCCTCTCCTGGAGCAGTTTGAGCCGCGATGGTTAAAAAAGGATGTTTGATAATGAGGCTGTCAATCAGGGGAATAACGCCGCCCACCTTAAAAATTATCAAACGCCTATCATCATAAGGATTAGCAGGGTCTGGCTGCCAGGTTTGATCAACAGCCCAGCGTAAACTCCCCAAATAATCCGGGCTATTCACATCCAAAGTATCGTTCAAATTGGAAACAAAAAGTACACGACCAAATCTGCCACCGGGGGTTAATGTTCCAAAGCCTTCGGCGCCCGGAAAGGCAGGCAGCGCATTTTGTTTCACCAAGACAAGCCCTGGATAAAGAAAAAAAAGAACAATTAAAATAAACAGCAATCCAAGTAAAATCAAAAGCAAATGGAATACAACATCGGCAGGAGAATTTATCTTTTTCATGGAATTGTATTTACTCCAATAAATGG
>DYSN01000262.1 GCA_020718205.1 Draconibacterium orientale | reverse complement strand
ACTGTTTTTAAAAATTCTTTTTATCTTTGAAATGTCTAAGAAATAGTTTTTAGACAGGACTCATATATTGTATATCAATTTTTTATGTATAGGCTATCAGTTTATCGATGCACACAAATGTTATCAATCAAATTTTTAATCAGGGTGTTGCCTACTTGCGGTCACTAACCATCCAAATCACCAATCTTTTTAATTCAAACTCTTCACAAAATTATTGAAATTCAATCTCCCCACAGTTGAAATCCCTTTTTATATGCTGTAATTTTGATTCCGAACAATTATTAGGAAATCAAAATGAGAAATTTAAGGGTTTTGATAAGAACCACCTTATCATCGAAATTTTTGGCTATTTGTATTTTTCTGGGGGGACAGAATTTTCAACTTCAAAGCCAAAATTCCATTGCCGACAACCATTTTCTCCCCAAAAACACCACCGTCAACGACATTCTGATTTCAGAAGTAGCCGAAGGTACTTACATTTTTTTAAATCTTGACCAAGGAAAATATGTGAGCTTCATTGAACTTTACAATCCAACCGCAAGCACCATCAACTTAGCTACCGGAGCCTACTATCTTTCCATCGAAACCTCTCCGGGGAATATTACCAATGTGGCTCTCAGTGGAAGCATCTCGCCACAGACAAACAGAGTTTTGACGGTTGATTTATGGTTAGGATTGGTTGATATTTTTTCCTGGCAATATGGTTTCACCTCCGACCAAAAAAACAACAGTTGGGTCCTGGATGGCTACGATGCTGTGATTCTCTATAAAGGTGGTCCTTCAGGCTCGGGTACACGGATCGATGTGTATGGAGAGTTGGGTCAGTCGGGCAGTGGCAGAAGCTGGCAATATGTAAACGCCCATGCCGTGCGAAAACGCGATGTTTTGAGCCCCAATTCAACCTGGAATCAGGAGGAATGGGTAGTGGTGGCTGGAGCATCTTCGCAAATGACTCCCAAAAAGCACCGCCAAAGTCTCACATGGACAGGAAGCATCGATACCACCTGGAATGCTTTTAAGCCCGGTAACTTCGCGGGCAGCATTTTTGTTCCCGATGCTTCGGACAATGTTACCATTCCTAGCACATCGAATAAACCAGTAATCAATGGAGCATCAACCTGCAACAATTTACAAATCAATTCGGGGGCTTCGCTCACCATTGCACCAGCCAAAACACTTATTGTAAATGGCACTTTGACCAACAATGCGGGAACGGCGGGATTGGTTTTGCAAGCGAGTGCTTCGGGTCCTTCGTCGCTCCTGCATTCCACCAACAATGTTCTGGCCACGTTGCAAAGCTATTTTGTTACTTTAAATAAATGGTATCTTATTTCACCTCCCATTTCCAATGCCTGGGCTGAGATGTTTGTGGGCCAATATTTAGATTATTGGGATGAACAAGCCGGGCAATGGCAAAGCATTGATTATGGAACCACCCCTCTGAACGCCGGAACAGGCTATTCTTTAAAGAAAACCGGATCAAATACCGCCACCTACGAAGGGTTTTTAAACAATGGCGATATAACCGTTGATGAGCTCACCCGCACTGAATCTACTATTGAAGCAAATCGCGGGTGGAATTTGGTGGGCAACCCCTACCCTTCGGTCATCGATATCAATGCTCTCGATTTTGATGAAGATTTGGTAGCAGCGGTGAGTGTGTGGCCTCATCAAGGATCCACATCATCATCCTATATCAGCTGGAGCAAAGGTTCTGGCGGAAATACCCAGGCACGATACGTGCAACCCGGGCAGGGGTTTATGGTTAGGGCAACAGTTGACAATCAATCGCTCACCTTTACCGATTCCGCCCGCACTCACTCAGGTTTATCGGGTTTCGACAAGCAGGAAGAGCCCAAAGAGATGAACCGGCTCCTAAAAATTACCCTTTCCTCGGCTCAGGGCATGACCGACGAAACATTTGTGGGTTTCAGAGAAGGAGCTACCCATGAATTCGACAATTTTTACGATGTGCACAAACTTTTTGGCGCAGCCAATCTTCCCCATATTTTCAGCTATACAAATCCCGAAAGTTCAGTTGAAGTA
>DYSN01000120.1 GCA_020718205.1 Draconibacterium orientale | reverse complement strand
ACAAAGAACAAAGAACAAAGAACAAAGAACAAAGAACAAAGAACAAAGAACAAAAAAGAGAGATGAGATAAGAGATATGAGAGATATTAAATTTTAAAATAATTAAAAATCAACAAGATATGACATTTCAGTTTAAGATTAAAATTGACGGTTTAAAAGAGCCGGAAGTATGGAGACGGGTTTCGGTGCCTGCCAACTATAGTTTCCACGATTTGCATACGATTATCCAGATTGCCTTTGGTTGGGAAGATTGCCATATGTATATGTTTTCGCCCGAGGGTTATGGTTCAAGTCCGGTTATTCAATTGGATGAAGGGGAAATGGATAGTTTTATGGGGAGTTCAATAGAAATTAAAGATGCTGAGGAGACCAAGCTATCAGAGATTTTCACTACTCCAAAACAAAAATTCACCTATCTCTACGATTTTGGCGACGATTGGCTGCACCAGATAGTCCTGGAGAAAATTCACACTGTCGTTTCTTTACTTCCAATCGTAAGCGAAGGTGAAGGCACCTGTCCGCCCGAAGATTGTGGCGGCATTGGGGGATATCATGAAATTAAAATTGCTTTAGCCAATAAGAGACATCCCGATCACAAGTCGGCGAAAGAGTGGCTGGGCTTAGAACCAACAGAAAAATGGGATACCAATGCCTTCGATGTCATACAAACTCAGGCCATTTTATTGGAGGTTTTTGGGGGGAGGAAGTCTTAAAAACGCAATTTCTCCCTACCTTTGCCCTACCAATACAACCACCATGGAATCCATAAGAGAAATATACAAAATTGGAAATGGGCCATCGAGCAGTCATACTATTGGCCCACGGAAAGCGGCTATTTTATTTTTAGAGAAGTATCAACTGGCTGCGGAATTTCGCGTCACCCTCTTTGGTAGCCTGGCACTCACCGGCAAAGGTCACCTTACCGATAAGGCTTTGGAAGAGGTATTTACAGAGAGAAAACTAACCATTTTGTGGAAACCCAAGGAGCGAAAAGAGTTTCATACCAATGCACTCCTGTTTCAGGCTTTCGACAGTCAGCGCAAGATGATGGGCGAGCAGCTGGTTTATAGCGTGGGTGGTGGCAGAATTGTGAACCACGAAGAAAAGGACGAAATAAAAATGGTTCAGAGCATTTATCCTTACCGCACCATGGCGGGAATTCTCGATTGGTCCCAACGTACCGGCAAGTCCTTCTGGGAATATGTTTTCGAGGTGGAAGGCCCCGAAATTCAGGTGTTTTTGGCCGAGATTTGGGAGCAGATGAAAACCACCATCAGGGCCGGTTTGGAAAATGAAGGCGTTTTGCCCGGCCCATTGGGCATCCGCCGAAAAGCAAGTTCCTATCATGTGAAATCGAAAACCATGGGCCTGCACCTGCAGAATACCAGCCGGTTATTTGCCTATGCTCTGGCCGTGAGCGAAGAGAATGCCTGCGGCGGAAGGGTGGTTACTGCCCCAACCTGCGGATCATCCGGCATTTTGCCTTCTGTGCTTTTGTTTCTTCAGGAGTCTTTTCAATTTACCGATCAAAGGATGATTAGAGCCTTGGCTACAGCGGGTTTAATAGGAAATCTGATTAAAGAAAATGCCTCCATTTCTGGTGCCGAAGTAGGTTGTCAGGGCGAAGTGGGTTCGGCCTGCGCCATGGCCTCGGCTGCAGCTGCTCAGCTGGTGGGTGGCTCGTCGAACCAGATTGAATATGCCGCCGAAATCGGACTGGAACACCATTTGGGACTCACCTGCGATCCCATTGCCGGACTGGTTCAGGTGCCTTGTATTGAGCGGAATGCCCACGGTGCCGTGCGAGCCGTTGATGCTGCCAGCTATGCCATTCTGAGCGATGGCCGCCATTTGGTAAGTTTCGACGAAACCGTGGAAGCCATGAAACAAACCGGACACGATTTGCCGAGTCTGTATAAGGAAACATCGCTGGGCGGATTGGCCATTTTCTCGAAACAACGGGAACGATACGTTTAAAAGGTCGTTGGCGGAGGAATACTCTGGATATTCTTTTTCAATGGAATTTCCCTGGTTTCACCATGCAAACCCCGGTTTTTTAGCAAATTTGTGGGATTCCATAATTTATTGAAAGATCATTAAATTGCCTGAATGAGTGGTGCTTATTTAATTTCCCTAACCGAATACACAAGAATCTTCGGTGTAAGTAATTGCTCATCTGCCTTGCTTTGATGAATTTTCTCAGCCACATCCATCCCCTTCACCACCTGGCCAAAAGCGGCAAAACCGGCGCCATCGGGATTTCGCAATCCCTTGAAATCCAGTTCGGGCTCATCGTCTAAGCAAATGAAAAATTCGCTGGTGGCAGTGCCAGGTTCGTTTCGTGCCATGCTGATGGTTCCGCGCAAATGATGAATGCCTGTTTGTTCTGTGGTTTCGTGAATGATGGGCGCAAGCATTTTGGGATGATAATCGTCGTATAATCCCCCCTGAATTACCTGGATCAATGTGGAGCTGTAGGGCTGATTGTCGTCGCGCACAATGCGGTAAAAGCTCGATGAATCCAGCCTTTGCTCGTTCACATATCTTAGAAAATTGGCCACCGTAACCGGAGCTTTTTCCGGATACAACTCAACTTCTATGTCGCCAAGTTCAGTTTCAAATACAATATGGGGGTTTTTATGACCGCAACCAGCCATCAGTAAAATGAGCAATAACAGAGAAGTATACCGCATACAATTGAATTTTAGAAATATGATAACCAGATTATAATTTCTTAAGAATGGCCCGGTTAATTTTGCGGGCAATGGCCGGACCTTCGTAAATAAAGCCTGTGTAGACTTGCACCAAATCGGCTCCTGCTTCTAATTTTTCCAAAGCATCTTCGGCGGTAAAAATTCCACCAACGCCAATAATAGGGAAGGCCTTTCCGCTTTTTTGCGCCAGATATCTGATCACTTCGGTCGACTTGTCTTTCAGCGGTTTACCGCTCAATCCGCCGTTGCCAATGGATTGTACATCGGTGGTCAGGTTTTCGCGGGTTACGGTGGTATTGGTAGCAATCACCCCCTGAATTTTGGTTTTGGCCACAATATCTATCACCTCATCCAACTGACGGTGGTTGAGATCGGGAGCCACTTTGAGCAGAACGGGTTTGGGGTTTTTCTTGCTCAGATTCGATTTCTGAATTGCAAAAAGAATGGCTTCCAGATAATCCTGATCCTGCAATTCGCAAAGGTCGGTAACATTGGGGCAGCTCACATTCACCACAAAATAATCCACATAATCGAAAAGCCCTTCGAAAACGGCAAGATAATCGCCCACCGCATCGGCATTGGGAGTGGCTGTGTTTTTACCAAGATTTCCGCCTATTACAACACGGGTTTTTCTTTTCTTCAGGTTGGCCACAGCGGTTTCAATTCCACCGTTGTTAAATCCCATTCGGTTTATCATGCCTCCGTCGTTGGGAAGCCTGAAAATTCGGGGTTTTGCATTACCTGGTTGTGCTTTTGGGGTAATGGTTCCAATTTCAATATGTCCAAAACCCAGCTCGGCCATATTGTTATACATTTCGGCATTTTTGTCGAAACCCGCCGCCAGCCCCACGGGGTTTTTAAAGGTAAGGCCGAACAGTTTTCGCTCCAAACGCTTGTCATTCACCGAATAGTAACTACGGACAAGACTCCGGACGCCTGGAACTACAAATGCAAAACGCATCAGGTTCTTCACTAAATGATGCACATTTTCGGCATACATGGTAAAGAGAACGGGTCGAATTAGAAGTTTATACATGGTATTTTGGATTGAAAAACTGTTCGCTAAACAGAGAAAAATGATTTCTCAATATATTTTGAAAACTATTCAGCTTCAGGAGCTTCTTCTTCCGCGGGCTGTTGATCGGATTCTTCATCCACCATATCAATCAAGCCTTTGGCAGCCAATAGATTGTACCAATTTACGAGCTTCTTTATATCGGAAGTATATACCCTTTCCTGATCGAAATCGGGCAATACTTCGAGCATTAAAGCTTTAAGCTGTTCGTTGGAACTTTTGTGGCTGATGGTTTGTCCACCGTTTTCCTTTTGGAAGATGGCCCTAAGAACCTGTTTCAAAGGCACATCTTCGGTTTCGGTGAAGATGCTGATTTCTTCCAGCGAGCTGATTCTTTCGTGTGAGAATGCCGGAATACGTTTGCCATCCAGAAGCGATTCTACGATCAGCCCCGATTTAGATTGCGATACAAGACTGTACAGGCCTGGTTTGCCTGTAATCGATAAAATTTTCTTTAAATCCATACATTTCTTGATTAATGGCTGCAAAAGTAGAAAAATTCGTTAATTCCTAAGAACGAATTTTTGAAGCACAATCTGAAGTCAGAGTATTCAATGTTTTCATTACATTTGCCATCAAATTATTTTTTAGTTAATGATCAAGCGCATATTTATTTTCGCTCTTTTTGATGTTCTCTTTGTGTTTGTTGCCTTTCTTATTGCAGCATTCTTTAAAACAGGGAAAGAGTTGGCTCTTTTTAATCATTATCTGATTCCTTTCTTAATTTTCGAAGGGGTTTGGATAGGTTCGAGCCTCATTTTTGGGAAGTATTATCCTTTCAAATCGAAAACCAATTCCGATTATATTCTGGCAATTGTCAAAAGTAATCTCTTCATTTTATTCTCCATCACCTTTGTAATTTTCTTCGCATCGCTCAGCTATAGCCGTCTCATCATTGTTATTACTGTAATAATTGCCACTGTTTTCGAAGGAATTTCCAGCTTTTTATATGTTCACAACAAGGTGCTGAACCGCAGTCTCGAAGACCTGGATCGCTTTGAAGACATTCCGCGTTTTCACAAGGCCCTAGAAGAAAATATCCCCTACGACGAAATCAATAAAGACGATTCTCTGGCTCATCTCAGGCAACTTATTCAGGGAGAAGTTGGGGTTTCGGGCTTGCATTTTATTAATAAACATGCAAACCTATCCGATCCGAAAATGATGCTCCTTTCTACCACCACCATTTTTAATATTGCCAATCAACCGCTCAAGGAATACAAATACATTGTAAACCTGAAAAGGATTAACGATGTGCTGCGAATCAATAAATTCTTTGAAGAAATCAATTTTAAATTGCCCATTGGCGGAATTTATATCAATCAGGTGGAGACCTATATGCTTCGGAAACAGCGCATATTGGCCAACTATCCCCCCGTGATAAACTGGATTGTTTATACTGTGGACTATATGGTGAAACGGGTGATGCCCAAGCTATGGACAACTAAAAAAATCTATTTTTTTATTACCAAAGGGCGTAACAGGGTTATTTCCAAGGCCGAAACTTTGGGCAGGCTTTATAGTTGCGGTTTCGAAGTAATTGATGAAGAGATGATTAACGGAGCTTTCTATTTTGTGGCCCGTAAAACTTCCGAACCTGTATTCGACAGCAACCCAACCTATGGTCCGCTTATAAAGCTTCGCAGGTTTGGCAAAGGCGGAAAGAAGATTGGAGTTTACAAAATGCGCACCATGCATCCCTATTCAGAGTATTTGCAAGAATATATCTATCAGCGAAATAGCTTGCAGGATGGGGGTAAATTTGCCGACGATTTTCGCATCACATCTCTCGGAAAGTTTATGCGTAAATTCTGGATCGACGAGCTGCCCATGTTCATCAATGTGTTTAAAGGCGAGATGAAAATAGTGGGCGTGCGTCCACTGAGCAATCAGTATTTCAACCTGTATTCCGAGGAGCTGAAGCAGCGTCGTTTAAAGTACAAACCCGGGCTCATTCCTCCTTTCTATGTTGATATGCCTGTGACCCTCGATGAAATCATGGCTTCGGAAATGAAATATCTCGAAGCCTACGAGAAAAATCCCATTTGGACCGATACCCGCTATTTCTTTATGGCCATTTATAATATCGCTATTAAAAAGGCCCGAAGCAACTAAACTGCTCATGAATAATCTACTGCAAAACTCTAAACTTTTCAGACTGCTCTTTTGGGTCTGGGGATTGACCATATTTATTTTGTCTTCGTTGCCCAATATTCCCACCCAGGAAATTAATGTGTGGAACGAACCCTGGCGATTGGATTATGTGGAGCATTTTGCTGTTTTTGCATTCTGGGGCGTCTTGTATATCATCTGGCAAACTCCAAAAAATGGCTCCTTTGAACTAAAAAAACATTTTTTACCCATTTTTCTTACTGTGCTTTTTGCCGGAGCCGACGAAATTCATCAGATTTGGATACCGGGAAGAGCCTTCAATCCACTCGATTTAATTTATAATATTCTGGGACTTATGGCTTCGTTTGCAATATTCCCCCGGGTTTTGAAAAAGCTGCTGGGCTCAAAAATAAATAACTGAGTTTATGATAGAGTACTTCATTCATAAAAACAATATTGGCGAGGATTGGGATCGTTTTGTTAAATCGCATCCCGGCGGCAACGCATTCCAAATCAGTTTGTTCTATGATTTCTATCACTCAACAGAAGAATTCAGACCCTATTTCTGCATAGCCCGTAATACTTTTTCTAAAAAAATTCTGGGGGGGTTTTTATTCGTAATTCAGAGAAAAGGCTCCCGTATTCCTTTCCGATATTTTAAGCGTTCTCTCATCATTGGCGGGCCATTAATTCCAACCAATAACGATAAAATCTTAGACGGCCTACTCAAGGTTTACAGCGATTTTACCCGAAGCAAAGCCATCTATTCCGAAATCAGAAACCTTTATAGCTGGAGCGACCAGATAGATGTTTTCCTTAAAAACGGATTTAAATACGAAGCCCATCTCAACTATCAAATTGGGCTTGAAAACCGCGATGTGATAGCTGATTTTAGTTCGAGCAAGCGGCGTCAAATTAAAAAAGGATTACAAAATGGTGCCGTCATCCTTTCGAACCCCAACATAAATCAGGTTTACGACTTCTACAGAATTCTTGCCGATTTGTACAATAAAAAAATCAATAAACCCTTGCCAAAATGGTCTTTCTTTAAAGCTTTTAATGAAAAAATTGTGGAAGCAGGAGCAGGAAAATATCTTTTGGTGCAATACAACAACAAAATTATTGGCGGAATCATGTTGCCTTTGTATCAGGACAAAATGGCCTACGAATGGTATGTTGCCGGTTTGGACAAACAATATAAAAACATCTACCCATCTGTATTAGCCACCTGGGCAGGGATAGATTTCGCCATGAAAAGTGGTATGGCTTCCTTCGATTTTATGGGAGCTGGAGTTCCATCTCATGCCTATGGCGTGCGGGAATTTAAAAGCAAATTTGGCGGACAAATTCTCAACTATGGTCGCTTTACCAACAGCCACTTTAAAGTATTTCACTGGGTAATTAAAATTTTTCTAAAAATTTATTCTAAAAATCCTTAGCCATGTTACGATATTTCACTGCAATCATCCTGTTATTGGTCACCCTGAGTCTGAAAAGTCAGGTGGTCTACGAGCATATCACCAACGAAAATATTTATCAGTTTTTAGACGAGCTGTCCAACGAGAAATGGATAGAAATCAATGGGGTAGTAAAACCTTATAGCCGCGTTTTTATTGCAGCGAAGCTTCAGGAAGCCCAGGCTTTCCAGGGGCAGATGTCGTCGCGTCAAGCCAAAGAACTCGATTTTTATCTCAAGGGGTTTACCCTCGAAGTCAACGAGAAACTCACCCTAAACCCCAAAGTGAATATCCTGAAGAAAACAAAAGGTTTTGGAGTGGACATCAACCCTTTGGGTGGATTTTACAAAGACAAACTATTCAGTTTTCAGATTCAACCGCTTTATGGTTATCATCTGTACAAGAATGACAACGGACAGGAATCTTTCAGCTATGGCGGGTTGCAGGGATATGCCTATATAGGAAAGCATATTGGTGTTTATGCAAGTCTTCGCGACCATCACTATAGTGAAGTTTTTAATACGGTCGATTTTCTCAATCCCATTCCCGGCGGAAACTTTAAAGGAAGTGCCAAAGGGGGAGTAGATTGGAGTGAGATGCGTGGCGGCGTAACCTTTCAGTGGAATTGGGGAGAAATTGGAGTTATAAAAGACCATTTTACCTGGGGGAACAACAATCACGGCGCCAATATTTTCTCGGGCAAACAGCCTTCTTACGCTCAAATCTCCATCAAAATAAAACCTGCTTACTGGCTCGAATACAACTATGTACATGGCTGGTTGGTGAGCGAAGTGGTCGACAGTGCCCGCAGTTACTGGGACGGAACAAGCAACGATCCGCGTTATAGAACAGTTTTTCGCCCCAAATGGTTAACCGCTAATTTGTTCACCGTTCGTCCTGTGAAAGGCCTGAATCTTTCTATCGGGAACAGCATTATTTACAGCGACCAGGATCATCCAGCTTTTTGGATGCCGATTTTTGTCTACAAGCCTGTGGATCATACCTATAATGCCACCGATAAATACGGACAGGCGGGGCAGAACAGTCAACTCTTTGCCGATGTTTCCATCAGAATGATAAAACATGTACATCTCTATGGCGCACTTTTTAGCGACGAAATTAAATTCGACCGCATGAAAACCGATTCACTTCACAATTTCTGGAGCTGGAAAGGTGGATTGCAAGTCAGTAATTTCTTAGTGAATAATTACTCGGTTACACTCGAATATACCAAAACCCTGCCCGGAACGCTTCAGCATCCCATTTCCACCACTACTTTTGCCAGTAACCGCTACAATCTGGGGCACTATCTTCGCGATAACAGCGACGAAATTTACGCCTGCCTTCAGGTAAAACCCCTTCGTGGATTGCATTTGAAAGCCGAAGCATTCATTGCCCGTCATGGCCCCAATGAAATTTACGAAACCGGTAACGATATTGTCGCAGTACCGTTTATGGAAACCGAAGCCTGGAAAAATACAACCTATGCTTTCACCGTGAAATACGAGCTGGTAAACAATTTCTATATCTGGGGAAATGTGACCTTGAGCAATATTGTGGGCGACGAAACTTTGGTAAAGCTTTGGACCCCAGAATACTATCTGGGAGAACAAACCACATTGTCCGGTGGGTTTAATATGGGATTCTGATGAGAAAAATCGACATTGTTTTTCGGCATAACGATATTATCCCCGCTGATTTATCCAATCAACTGGTTGTGGTTATTGATGTGCTGCGGGCAACTTCGGTCATTACAACCGCTTTGGCCCATGGAGCTTATGAAGTAATTACCGTGGCTCAGGTGGAAGAAGCGTTTCAACTCAGGGAAGAAAATCTGCAGTATTTATTGGCAGGGGAGAGGAATGCCGTAAGGATTGAAGGCTTCGATTTTGGAAATTCCCCATTGCAAATGACCCGCGAAGCCATTGAGGGCAGAAGTCTGGTATTGTGCACCTCCAATGGAACCCAATCGGTGGCAGCAGCCCATCAGGCCAAGAAAGTAATTGCCGCTTCGTTTTTGAATATGAAAGCTGTGGAAGAGTATGTTCTATCTGCCGAGGAAGATTTGACCATTGTTTGCTCAGGTACCAACAGAAAATTCAGTCTCGACGATACTTTGGCGGCAGCCATTCTCGTGAACCGGTTGATGCTCAAAATGGACTTTGACCTAACGGATAGTGCTCATTTTCTATCATTGGCCTTGCCCGACGAAACCAAACTCCGCCAGGCCATAAAGCCCTGTTTTCATTTGAATCTGCTTTTATCAAAGGGTTTTGACAAGGATGTGGATTATTGCCTTACCTTAGATGCCCTGAACGTGGTTCCAAAACTGATTCAAGGTCGTTTTGTAATATAAAATACTAATATTTAAAGATTTAAGATGCAAATAGGAGAATATAATGAACTGGAAGCCCTGCGACAAACAGACAATGGCTGGTATTTGATCGACGAGGAAAAGAATGAAGTGCTCATGCCAAATAAATATATTCCCGAAAACTTTTCCGAAGGGGCTACCATCAGGGTTTTTGTGTACAAAGATTCAGAGGACAGATTGGTGGCGACCACCGATACTCCCCTAATCACGTTGAACGAGTTTGCTTATTTACAAGTAAAACAAGTGAATAATATTGGGGCTTTCCTTGAATGGGGGATGGAAAAAGATTTGATGGTTCCGTTTAGAGAACAACCCAACAAAATGCAGGAAGGTAAATCGTATGTGGTGCGAATGGTTCACGATATAGCAACCGACCGGCTTTTTGCCACCGCCCGAATCAATAAATACCTCATCTCGGAGCATATCACCGTGAGCGAGAAAGATGAAGTAGATGCCATTATTCTCGACGAGACCGACATTGGCTATAAAGCCATAATAGAAAACGCTCATTTGGGGTTGCTCTATAAATCGGAGACTTTCCGTCATCTGGAACCAGGCGACAGAATAAAAGTCTGGGTGAAGAAGATACGGGAAGATGGCAAAATAGACCTAAGTATAGAGCCATTGGGATACGAGAAGATAGAGCCCAATGCCCAAAAAATACTTAATGTGTTGGAAGAAAACAATGGTTTTTTACCACTTCACGACAATAGTAATCCATTGGAAATATCCGGATTTTTAGAGATGAGCAAAAAAACTTTTAAGAAAGCCATAGGAAATCTGTACAAACAGAAGCTTATTTTATTGGAAGACAACGGTATAAAGCAGATAAAAAAATAATTAAGAAAATTTTAATAATTGCGTTCGTTTTTTTCAAAATGTATTATATTTGCATCCGCTAAGGACGGAAGAAATTAGCCAGTTCATTAAGAAAATGGGAGCTTAGCTCAGTTGGTTCAGAGCATCTGCCTTACAAGCAGAGGGTCGCTGGTTCGAGCCCAGCAGTTCCCACAGAAATTGAAACACTTGCATAGAAATATGTGAGTGTTTTTTGTTTTAATCCAAGGATTTTTTCGGGGTGGACAGATTTAGCTCAGTTGGTTCAGAGCATCCCGACTAAAAAGTCGGGAGGGTCGCTGGTTCGAGCCCGGTGAATCCCGATGGCAGCGTCGGGAAGTTCCCATGTTGATTATCAAAGGATTAATGCAAATATGTTTTAGTCCTTTTTTTTGTTTTCATGCAATTTGCATACTATCAAATCAAGTCAGATGCCCTACTTTTATATTTTGTATTCAAATTCATTCGATAAGTATTATTATGGATCAACTTCTTCATTAGAGGAAAGGGTTAAAAAGCATAATACAAATCATCGCGGCTATACAGGCTCGGCAAACGATTGGCGGTTGGTTTATCAGGAAGAATATGAAACTAAAGAATTAGCATTTCGGCGAGAAATGCAAATAAAAAAATGGAAGAACAGAAAACGAGTTGAAGCCCTGATTGGCAATTCAGTTGGTTCAGAGCATCCCGACTAAAAAGTCGGGAGGGTCGCTGGTTCGAGCCCGGTGAATCCCGATGGCAGCGTCGGGAAGTTCCCACAGAAATTGAAACACTTGCATAGAAATATGTGAGTGTTTTTTGTTTTAATCCAAGGATTTTTTCGGGGTGGACAGATTTAGCTCAGTTGGTTCAGAGCATCCCGACTAAAAAGTCGGGAGGGTCGCTGGTTCGAGCC
>DYSN01000261.1 GCA_020718205.1 Draconibacterium orientale | reverse complement strand
TACAAATGTAGCCTTTTAAACTTTTCTACTTTTTTAATTTGTTCGGACAGTTATGATTTGATTCTTTTGGATTGCCCCAACTCATGCTGATGAAACCGCCGCTCCAGATTGTCGGTCATGCAAACATAAATCCAATTATCCTTTTTGCTTCGAAGCACATAAACAAACCGGGCCATATCTGTATAGTAAAAAACCGCTGTAAAATAGTATTTTACAACGGTTTAAATTGGTGCCCAGAACAAGAGTCGAACTTGCACTCCCTTGCGAGAACCAGCCCCTCAAGCTGGCGTGTCTACCAATTTCACCACCTGGGCAGACAAATCTTTCTATTAAAACGAACTTCGGCAATTGGGTAAATTGCGGGTGCAAATGTATTAAATTTTTTGAATTGTTTTGGCCAATCAGTTGAAATAATCTTAAATTTGATGCATAAATATTAAAACCCATCCTTTTATGTTTACTGAAAAAGATTTACAACAATTCTACCATAAAGGTATAAGCCCACAAAAAGTTCAGGAACAAATTGATAACTTCAAAACAGGTTTCCCTTTTATCAATCTTTTTGCTCCGGCAACTCCCGAATTTGGCCTTAAACAACTCTCCCCCGAAGAAGAATATATGTATCTTCAACAGTTCAAAGAGCTTTTTGACGAGGTTGATGTGGTAAAATTTGTACCCGCATCAGGAGCCGCCAGCCGAATGTTCAAGCATCTGTTTGAATTTGCCGAAAAATACACCAACGATGACGAAGGCCAAAAAATCTTTGAAAAAGACAAAGGCTTTAACTCTGTCCATAACTTTTTTGCTAACATAGAAAAATTCGCTTTCTATAACGATCTCAACGATAAACTATCGAAAAATGGCTTCGACCTTACCGAAGAAATTGAAGCCAAAAACTATGGGCTTGTCCTCAATTATTTACTTCAGGATTATGGTCTGGGTTATGCATCGCTCCCAAAAGGATTGCTTCGTTTCCATCTTTATGATGACTACAACCGGTTTGCTGTTGAAGAACATCTGGTGGAAGCCGCCATCTATGGAACAAATTCCGACGGCATAGCAAAAATCCATTTCACCGTTTCGCCCGAACATCAGGAAAAATTTGAATCCACCATAGACGATATCATCGACCGTTACGAAAGAATTCGCGAAGTGAAATTCGAAATCAGCTTTAGTCAGCAAAAACCATCCACCGATACCGTTTCTGTTAACTTGTTGAACGAGCCTTTTAGAGAAGACGATGGCACCATTCTTTTCAGACCCGGTGGGCATGGTGCTCTCATTGAAAATCTCAACGATATTGATGCCGATGTGGTTTATATTAAAAATATAGACAATGTGGTACCTGACAGATTGAAAGACGATACCTTTAAATATAAAAAGCTGATTGGAAGCTATTTAATGTCTATCCAAAGTGTAATACATAACTATTTATACATTCTGGAAGATGGAAATCCGGAGGATGATGAGCTGGATGAAATGTACGACTACATGGAAACCGAATTATTTATCGAAGTTCCATCATATATAAAAGAGATGGATAGTATGGAACAGATAGACTGGCTTTTTGAGCAGCTCAACCGCCCTGTAAGAGTTTGTGGAATGGTGAAGAATGAAGGTGAACCTGGAGGTGGCCCCTTTATTGTATTGAACGAAGACGGAACCAAATCGCTCCAAATAGTTGAATCGAGCCAAATAGACTTTAGCAAGCCCGAACAGGCAGAATTGGTAAAAAAATCGACACACTTCAACCCTGTTGATTTGGTTTGTGCTTTGAAAGACTATAACGGTTTGAAATTCGATCTCACTGAGTTTGTTGACGAAAAAACCGGATTTATTTCTGAAAAATCAAAGGGAGGAAAGGCTTTGAAAGCACAAGAATTGCCCGGACTTTGGAATGGCGCTATGGCCAACTGGATTACTGTGTTTATGGAAGTGCCCATCTCAACTTTCAATCCAGTTAAAACTGTGAACGATTTGCTTCGCGATCAACATCAATAAAATTTAAAAAGCCGGCAAAACCGGCTTTTTTTTATTCTGAACAAATATAACTCCCC
>DYSN01000119.1 GCA_020718205.1 Draconibacterium orientale | reverse complement strand
TCCATCCCAGAATTGGGCGGTGCGAAGGGCCGAATTGAAAGTAGTTGGAGAGTTACGGGTGCCGGGAATTCCATTGTCGCCGGGACTTGTGGGCAAATTATCAACGCCAAAAGCCGACAGGTTGTGACAGGTATTGCAGCTTTGGGTAGATTTTACCGATAGGTTTTTCTCAAAATAAAGCATCTTTCCGAGCTTGATTTTGGGTTCGGTGAGTGGATTTTCAGGATTCAAAGCCTCTGATGGCATAGGTTGAAAAAAGGTTTTTGCTGTTGCAAGCAAATCCTGATCGGCCTGAGTGATGGCTGTTTCCTGCTCGCCTCCATTGGTGGGGGCTGGGGGGTTGTTGCAGGCAGAAACCAAAAGGCTCAGTCCCGTGAAAAATAAAATTGATTTCTTCATATCATTTGGTTTTTAGGCGAAATTAACAAATATTTTGCAGAATTCTGTAGCAGAAAATCAAATCCCCCGGAAATTTCCCCGTTTCCTGCCGGTTTTCTTCACTGAAATGGATTCTTGAAAGAATTTGAGCTTTACAACTTGTAAATTCTAATATATTTGCCTTTCCTTATCTTAAAACACAAACTCATGAAAAGGATTTTTACCATTTTTACCCTGGTCGTTCTGGCTTTGCCCCTTTGGGCCGCCTGGCTTTCGAATGTGCCAGTAACTATAAAACAACCCGATGGAACCTCGTTGAATTTGCTGTCGACCGGCGATGAATTCTACAATTGGGTTCACGACAGCGAAGGCTTTACCGTGGTTAGAAATGCCGATGGTTATCTGGTTTATGCTTTGCTGGAAAACGGCATGCTTATTCCTTCGGACTATCGCGTTGGCCAAGTCAGCCCTTCATCGGTGGGCTTAACTCCAGGGTTAAATATTTCCCCTGAAAAAATGCTGGCGAAACGCAATACCTTTTTAGAGATGACCCGCGATAAAGAAAAAGCCGGCGGTGTGGTAAAATCAACCGCCGATGCCGAAGGCAATTTCAATAATATTGTGATTTATATCCGCTTTGCCGATCAAAACGAGTTTATCATAGACACTTCGGTTTATCTCGATATGTTCAATAAAAATGAAGATGGTTATAACAGCATGTTCAACTATTTTCAAATGGTGAGCTATGGAACTCTTTTTCTCACTTCCACTGCCTATCCTGTTCCTCCCACCAATATCGTGGTTTCCTATCAGGATGAGCATCCGCGCAATTATTACGAGCCTTACAATGCGGTGAACAATCCGGATGGATATATTGGCGACGAACGCACAGCCCGTGAACATTTGCTCCTTAAAAATGCAGTGGAATATATTGCTGACGAAGTGCCTGAAAGCTTAGACCTTGACTATAACAACGATGGAAATGTGGACAATGCAGTATTTATAGTGAAAGGCGGAACCGGAGCATGGGCCGATTTGCTTTGGCCTCACCGCTGGTCGCTTTTTGCCGAAGAAGCCTATATCCATGGCAAACGGGTTTGGGATTTTAATTTTCAGCTGGAATCGAGTTTGAACAGCAGCGGCGTGGGCGTTTTATGTCACGAAATGTATCACTCGCTCAGCGCTCCCGATTTGTACCATTACAGCTCCGACGGCTTTACGCCCGTGGGCCGCTGGGACATTATGGAGCAAAATACCAATCCGCCACAATCCATGGGCGCTTACATGAAATATATGTACGGCGGTTGGATTGACAATATGCCAGAAATCACAGAATCAGGCTATTATACCTTAAACCCGGTTACCAACGCCGAAAACAATATTTTTAAGATTGCATCTCCCAACCACGAATGGGAGTATTTTGTGGTGGAATACCGCAAAAAGGAAGGCACTTTCGAGTCGCAGATTCCGGGTTCCGGACTCATTGTTTACCGAATCAATGGTTTGCATGAAGGCGAAGGCAATGCATCTGGCCCTCCCGATGAAGTCTATATCTATCGCCCGGGCGGAACAAACACCGTGAATGGTGGGGTGAGCAATGGTTTTTTCAGTCTCGAAAGCGGACGAACCGAAATTTCGAATACCACCGACCCACGCCTGTTTCTTACCAATGATGATTTCGGCGGAATAGAAATATCCGATGTTTCTTCGGCTGGCGAGACCATCAGCTTTTTCGTTAATCTTCCAGGTGAGCCTCAGGCTCAGTTTGTAGCCGATGCTACTCAAATTTGCCCCGGACAGGTGGTTGTTTTCAGCGATTTATCGGCTGGATTGCCCGAGAGTTATCTTTGGTCATTCACACCAAACACCGTTACTTTTGTCGACGGAACCAATGCCAACAGCGAAAGTCCCAAAGTTGTTTTTGAGCAAGCCGAGAATTATTCTGTTACCTTAACTGTGGACAACGAATATGGCGAAAGCAGCGTAACTCTGGATAATTATATAGGTTTTGAATCGTCCTTCATCCCCTACTTTGTTAATTTTGAGTCGGGCGACTTGAAATCCGAATCCTTTTATGTCGTCAATCCCGACGAAAACAGAACCTGGAATCTGATGCCAGCCACCGGCAATGGAGGAAATCTGGCCGCAGGAATGCATATCAGAAACTATTTTGGAATTGGCGAACGCGATGCCATGATTACTCCGCCCATCGATTTTACGGGCTACAGCAATATGGATTTGCAGTTTGAATATGCCTACGCCAAGTATTTCGAAACCTATACCGATTCGCTGATTGTCTATGTTTCAGCCGATTGCGGTTCAACCTGGGAAAGGGTTTTTGCAGGAGGCGATAATGGAACAGGAAACTTTGCCACCGCCCCCCGTACCGCCGAAGAATTTATTCCGGCGACCATCGACGATTGGTGCGGCCATGGCTATGGAGCTCCTTGTATCACACTGAATCTGAATGAATTTCTTGGGCAGGAAAAGGTTAGAATAAAATTTGAAGCCTTTAGTCAGTTGGGGAACAATCTGTATATCGACAATGTGATGGTGGCTCCCAATGTGGCAATTGAACAAATGGATGAAAAAGCATTTTCTGTTTCGCCCAATCCATCGCATGGATATTTCAGGATTCTGGGAGAAGGCATCGATGTGGTTGAAATTCAAAATATTCTGGGACTGCGGATGTATTATAACACCTACAAATCATCTGATTCTGCGATTGATATCCAAACCAACTCCTGGAAATCAGGTGTTTACCTAATAAAAATCAACAACACTTTACTCCAAAAAATAGTGGTGGAATAATTTCGAAAGACGTTAAATAAAAAGCCGACCTGAGTAATTGGGTCGGCTTTTCGCATTCTGAGTTTATTTGAGTTTATTAAGCATTCGAGGCAGTTTCTACAAATTAAGTGAGAAAAAAGCACTGGCTTGCACTGAATTATGCCGGGAGAGTAGCTGTTTTGTCCAATTTCATTGGATGACTGCATGCCTCGCCGATTTTAAATTGTCAGAGCCAGTTCATAGGCCTGATGGATGGCATCCCGGGCATTCCCTACTTTATTGGCATCGCCAATATAGACTATGGGAAGGTCTTCGTTTTCTGGGATGGGACGGTATGGTTGCATACCGGTGGCAAGAACAATTTTGTCGACCCCCTGAAGCACTCTTTGTCCTTCGGAGCCCTGAATGGTAACTTTGGCTCCATCAATTTCTACCACCTGATGCGAGGTAATGAGCTCGGCATTTTTAGCAGCAAGTTTTTTCAAGGTCATACTTTTTTCCATCATCTCCATACCCTGAGCCATCTCGTCAAGCATCTCCACCACAACCACCTGGTTTTCAGCATCCACGAGCTTACTGGCCATTTCGAGTCCAATGAGCCCCCCGCCAATTATAAGTACTTTCTTCTGAACAGGGAGCTGACTGGCATTGAGAAACTCTGTCCAGTAATACTCACGAAGTCCCTGAATGGGTGGAATCTTCGGTAGGGCGCCTGTGGCTACAATGATTTTTTTATATCCTTTGTTTACCAAATCATTCAGCGTGGCTTCCTGGCGGATTATGTGAATGAGATGGGGTGCGTAATCCCTGATTTCCTTTTTGAAATAGTCAACTAAATATTTCAGGTTTTCTTTTTGTGGAGGCAACCAGGCCAGGTTGAATTGACCACCGAACTGGTTTTTCTCGAATAAATAGACCAATTGTCCGCGTTGAGCCAGCACAATGGCGGCCTGCATTCCTGCCAAACCACCCCCAATCACGGCATATTTTTCGGTGGGAAGCTCAATTTGCGGCAGCTTAAAACCGGTATTCACCAAAGGATTTACCACACAGCCCAATCCTTTTCCGCTTCTCACCCCACCCAGACATCCTTCGGCACAGGCGAGACATGGTCTGAAAGACTCGTGAATCTTGCCAAGGTATTTTCCGATAAACAAAGGATCGGCCACCAAGGCACGGCCAATGGCCATGAAGCGGGCGTGATATTTATTTTTCAGCTTGCTAATATCGTCGGGTTGATTAATTTTTCCCACATAAACCACCGGAATTTTTAAATCATCCTGAATCTGCCTTGCAAGCGACCAGGTTTTCCCTTTGGGGACAAACATATGTTGAAAGAACCAGGGGGGAGTGGAACACGCTGAACCAGCGCTGACATGAATTGCCCAAACTCCAATCTTTTCCAATTCCTGACACAACACCCTAACCTCATCGGTCTGCAAACCGTTTGCAATCATTTCATCGCCACTAACCCTTGCCATGATGGGTAAATTGGTTGAGTCAACAACCGCTTTGGCAAGTCTTAGCGGATATCTCATTCGATTTTCCAAACTGCCACCATATTCATCGGTTCGGTCGTTCACAGCAGGCGAAAGGAATTGCGCCATCAGATAACCATGACCAAACTGAAGCTCTATGGCATCGAAACGCGCTCTTTCGGCTCGTTGAACTGCTTTCAAATGAAGCTCTGTCACGAAATCCATCATGGTTTCATCCATGGGTTTGGGTTGAGCTCCCCCATTTTCGCAGGCTTTATCGGTCGACGACCAATGGATGTTGCCCGGAATTCGGGGATTTGCCATTCTGCCCGGATGATTGATATGCGCAATGGCCTTTGTGAGATATTGCTGAATGGTGGCTGTGAGTTGCCGGAGTCCGGAGATTTTATCATCGCCATCGATGCCCAATTGAGTAGGAATTTCGCGCAAATTGGCATGAAGATAAAGTGGCTCAGGAATCACAGCCCCCAAAAACTGACTTCTTTGATTATAGAAGCCGATATGTTTTTCATTCACTTTTCCACTTCCATCACTATAGCCCAACTTAATGGAAGCCATAATAAATTCATTCTTGAGTCGTAGCATATCGTATTGCTTAATCGTTTATTCTAATCATTCATTTGCGACAAATTTTTCCAAATTTCGTTTATCTGTTGCGAGATGGCGGCATTGGAATCATATTCCACAATGGTTTTTCCATGCACCATGGCATGAACAAAATCCTCACTAAAAGCCAATTTTTCCATCAATGGAATGTTTTCTGCCTGCAACCATGCTTCAATTTCCAGAGTCATGGCAGCATTGATATCGTATTTATTGATGACGGCTTTCATGGGGATTTTAAAATCGCGAACCAGTTGAACAAGACGCTTGATATCGTGAAGCCCCGATTTGCTGGGCTCAATGACCAGCAGCACCAGATTGGTTCCCGACAAGCTCGAAATAACCGGACATCCAATGCCGGGAGGTCCATCGTTAATGATGAAATCGATTCCCCGTTCCTTAGCCATTTCACGGGCTTTATTGCGAACCTGAGTCACCAATTTACCGCTGTTCTCTTCGCCGGCTCCCATGCGGGCATGAACCAGTGGCCCAAAACGTGTATCTGAAACATACCAGGCATTGCCTAAACTTCTGCTGGAACTAATGGCAGCCGACGGGCAAAGCCTTTCGCACAGGCGGCATCCTTCGCATTGAAAGCCATCGACATTAAATTTCCCGTTGGAATCCGTATGAATGGCATCGAAACGACATACCTGTTCGCAAATGCCGCATGAATCGCATTTTTCGGTATCTATCAGTGCCTTATAATTTCCTTCGAACGGATGCGACTCCAATACCTGTGGATGAAGGAGCAGGTGCAAATCGGAAGCATCTACATCGCTGTCGCAGAAAATAGAATGTTGAGCCACCGAGGCTAAAGCAGCTGCCATGCTCGTTTTGCCCGTCCCTCCTTTTCCGCTTAGAATGGTTATCTCTTTCATGGAATCCGTTTGTTTAAAATGGTTTCGCCCAACCGCTGATAAATCGCTGCCATTTCTGCGGGTATCTCTTTAATTATCAATCCTTGTGCATAAAGTGATGCATATTCTTTGGAAAAAGGAATTTCCCCCAGAAGGTCAATATTTTCGGCCTTGAGATAGTCGTATATTTCTCCTGACCCCAGGCCAGCTTTGTTTATGACGACGCCAAAAGGTATTTTCATGTCTCGCACCAAATCTACTGTGAGTTTTAAATCGTGAAGTCCGAAAGGGGTGGGCTCGGTTACCAGAATTACCGAATCGGCTCCCGACATGGTTTCTACCACCGGACAACTGGTTCCCGGAGGTGAATCGTAAATGACGATGGGAAACTGATCGGTGGTTTTTTTCTTCAGCTGACGAATCATGGATGTTTGCATGGCCGACCCAATCTTCAGATGTCCGACCCGCACTTCACTGGCTCCCTGAGTTGCTAAACTGCTGATATCGCCAATTTTCGAAGATATTTCGAAGATGGCACCATCGGAGCAGG
The DNA here is from genome assembly GCA_020718205.1 of Draconibacterium orientale. Classification (GTDB taxonomy): domain Bacteria; phylum Bacteroidota; class Bacteroidia; order Bacteroidales; family UBA12170; genus UBA12170. The sequence continues at coordinate 4,846 of DYSN01000119.1, read as the reverse complement.
CATAGAGACAGGCACCACAGGAATGACAGAGTCCCTCATCGATTTTGGCAAAGCTGACCGGAGGAATCACGGTAATGGCATTGAACTCACACCAACCCACACAGTTGCGACAAAAAGTACATTTCTCCGGGTCTATTTGCGGCACTTTTAAAAAGACTTCTTCGCTGGCAATTTCTGGCGATTCGGGAAAAAACAGCGGTGTATTGGGTTCCTCTACGTCGCAATCAACCAGCAAACAAGGCTGCCTTTGACTGAACATACGAAAAAGATTCACAGATACGGTTGTTTTGCCTGTGCCTCCTTTGCCACTGGCCACTGCTATTTTATAAGCCATAAAAAATTTTCTTCAAGTTGACCTGATTTATGCATTATTTCCGTGACCCAATCTTTTTCCCATGCCTCTGCCCTGCCCATTGCCTGCATGATTTCCCATGCCACGACCCATTCCATGTGGGGCTTCGGTATTGTTTTCTACTTTGTTTCTGTTTTCGGGATTGCATTTTCCCATGCGGCGGCCACTTTGGTTTCCTTGTCCGTTGGGTGGCCCTTGTCTGTTAAAACCTGGCATTTTTACCTCCGTTTTTTCTATTCGTGAATTAGATGAATAATATCTGATATGGTCTTCTCATCGTCTTCGAGAATCACCATTTGTATGTTAAATTGCTGAAGCAATTCCTTGGCTTTGGGGCCAAAATCGCCCGAAATCACCTTTTGAACCCCCAGCTCTATCATCATTTCGGCAGTTTTGGTTCCAGCTCCCCCCTGAGATTGGGCAAATAGGTTTTCGCTAAACTCTGTGGTTTTGGTTTCGGAGTCATAGAGGCAAAACCAGGCGCCCCGTCCAAAACGCAGGTCAAATTTCGATTCAATCCGGTTTTCTTTGGCAGTAATTACTGTTTTCATATGTCTGTAATTTTATTTTTAATGTCAGCTGTAACTCGCCAATAAGAATGTTTTTCTTTTTGTTATAAGATTTTCTCATGACTCGTTTCTTTTCTATAAATATTTGATTAACTGATGGCTATGATTTGCTCCGAGTGACATAAAGGACAATGTAGCGGATCGGCACTCTGGGGAATATTGAAGCGTGAATGACAGTGCAGACAGGTGAACCAGTCTTTTTCGAATACGGCATGGCCATAAACTGCAATAATCTCGCGCGATTCGGCCAGAGCTTTGGCTATTTTCTGCCGGGCAGTAGCGTAAATCCGTGCAAAGGTTGGGCGCGAAACTCCCATTATATCCGAAGCTGCCAGCTGGCTCAACGAATCGTAGTCGGCCAACTTAATGGCTTCATACTCTTCATAAAACAACTCAATGGGCTGTGAAGGCGCTTTATTGATGCCATAGGGCTTAAATCCCTTAAAATCAGGAGGCGCAACTACTTTTCTCATTCTTCTGTGTCGGGGCATATTTCATTTTTTGGCAAATATAATGAGAATATTCTCATAATAACCAAATAATTTTAAGTAAATTTTTAACTGAAAGCAATCTATAAGCAATCTGAAGCAGCCCCAGAAACAAAAAACCATTGCCATCGGTGAGTTTAAGTAGAACAAGCACTTCTTAGGGTGGTCGAAATTTTTCCGTTAATGAAAAAGAATCAGGCCAAATATATAAAATCTCCTTAAAAAAAAATCGCAATAATATTACGAATTAGTTTTCTCTATGAATATTCAACCGCCAAACAATCAATTCATTGTGTTTACTTTAGTGAAGTAAGCCATTTGAATTCCATCAAACAGGATATTTAGGCTACCCAAAAATCTGCTCGATAAAATGAAATATGAGGGCGGGTTTCAAAGCAATGGTGAGGGCAAAACCAAAAACACCTCCCCAGAAATGGGCATCGTGGCCCACATTGTCTTTGGCTTGTTTATCCATATAGGCAGAATAGGCTAAGTAAAGAATTCCAAAAACAAAAGCGGGAATCCCAATGGGGATTAAAAACAGATAAATCCGGCTCATGGGGTCGAATACGATGGATGAAAAAAGAACTGCTGAAACAGCACCACTGGCACCCACCGCATTGTAGTATGGATTGTCTTTGTGCTTCCCAAAACCGGGCGCACTGCTGATGAGCAAACCACCCACATACAGCAACATGTAATAAAAAACTGCCTTACCGGGAAAAACCATCTGAAAATACTGAATCACCAGAGAACCGAAGGACCACAACACAAACATATTGATTCCCAAATGAATCCAATCGGCATGAATGAGGCCGTAGGACACCAACCGCCAATATTCCTTTTGTCGCAAAGTAATATAAGGATTGAACTTGAGCTTGTGGAACAAGTCGCTGCGGTTCCAGGCCAGCACAGAAACCGATACCGTTAAGGCAATAATCAGGTAATTGACAATCATGGGCATTTTCTCCTAAAATTTTAAAAGGGAAGATACAAAAACCTTCCCTTCCAATCGATAAACAAAGCTACAAATAGTTGAACTATTTAGTGCCTGTTTCTACAGCACCTTTATCGTAGTTATATTCGCTTCCACCCTTGCTGTGAGGAATCATATAAATGGCAAATAGCACTACAAATGCAATGATGGGCCAGATTCTGTTAGCGGTGTTTTTGCGCAATACCAACAAAGCCACGAGCCATACTCCAAAACCCACAATGGTTTTATTATCAGTCCAATCGCCCCCAAAAGGCCATCCTGTCCAGAAATCGCCAAAGGCCATCCATTGAACAATGGGACCCAGAATCAATCCGCCAATCAAAAGCGAGAATACAGTTAGTTTGGTATAGCTGAAGGTTCGGTGACCTTTGAATAGTGCTTCGAGTCCTGTGCGCAAGCTCAATAGCATGGCCATAAACATGAAAAAAATATGGGGAATGAGAATATACAGGGCCACAGTGCCTTTGAATCTGATAACTGTGGGCTGCTGACTTAATTCTACGGTTTCTTTTCCATCGGTCAGACTAATAAAATACTCAAGTTTTCCGGCGGGAGGCTGCGGAGGCAGGTAAGCTGTAGCTTCTTCGCCAGTTTTAACCATAGGAACAACAGTCCACTCGTCGTTGGTATTCAAACGTTTATAGCGGAGATTGGCTTCCAGATGAGCAGGAAGTTTAATGGTATATGGAGCATCGGCAGGCCCCGCAAAGGCAGAAACTTCATATGTTCTTAAGAGATTAAAAGTATACTCTTTGCCGCCAATGGCCACCGTTACTTTTTTAGGATGGGTTGGACCCGTGAGTCGTTGATAAATAGCTGTTGAAACAGTAAAAATCACTGCAAAAATCCACAGCAAAGCCGACGATGTTTTTGAAACCATAACTTTTCTATTTTGTTGTTTAAATACTTTATTTTATTCAAAATTAATCATTTATACTTCCCACACTCCATCTGCGTTCAACGATAACAAATCCACACTTTCAATGGTGTTTACCTTATTGATATCGAATTTTGTGGTCACCGGAATATAGTTTTCTGTTAATCCATTCATCTTTCCCTTTCTTCTCGAAGCTTCCCAAAGTACTGAATGGCTTGTGTTGCGGTTCTCTTTATAGAATATTTCCCGTTTCTTCTCACCGAGCAAATGTAGCCTTTCGCTTCGATCCTTTTTGTCTCCCGCAAGAACCTTCTGAGGCATCTGTGATGCTTTGGCCTCGGGGCGGTCACTGTAGGTGAACACATGAAGATAGGATACCGGCAAGTTATCTATGATGGAATAGGTATCCATAAAATGTTCTTCGCTCTCGCCCGGAAAACCAATAATCACATCAGCCGCTACACAAGCTAAAGGCATAAGCCTTTTTATCGTAAGAACCCTGTTTGCAAAAACATCTCTCAGATATTTTCGCTTCATGAGTTTAAGCATTTCGTCCGATCCGCTTTGAAGCGGGATATGGAAATGCGGCAATATTTTTGAACTTGTAGCTATATGCGAAATTATTTGGTCGGTGAGCAAATTGGGCTCAATCGATCCAATTCTAATGCGTTCCAGTCCATCGATTTTCTCCATTTCTAAGAGAAGCTCCAAAAGCGATTCCCCATGATTTTTCCCAAAAGTGCCAATATTCACTCCGGTGAGAATAATCTCCTTTTGCCCCTGGGCTACAACTTCCCGGGCTTGCTTTAGGGTGTTTTCTATAGTATCGCTGCGGCTGCGCCCCCTTGCAAAAGGTATGGCACAGTAGGTACAATAATAATCACAACCATCCTGAATCTTTAAAAAGGTTCGGGTTCGGTCATCGATGCTGTAAGCAGGGCTAAAGCTTTTATCTTTTAATATCTGGTCGTTGCTGGCAAAGCAGCTGTCGTGATGCTGAGCCAAATGCTCCACAAGCTTAAACTTCTCCTTGTTGCCCAACACAATATCCACATTTTTAAACGATTGCAACTCTTCGGGACGCAACTGGGCATAACAACCCACCAAAGCCACCAGTGCGTTTGGATTTTGTCGTTTCACACGTCTTATGGCTTCTTTACAGCGTTTCTCGGCGTTATCGGTGACGGTGCAGCTATTAATCACATAAATATCGGCAGTCTCCCTAAAATCAATCAGGTCATATCCATTTTCCACAAAAGACTTACTAATGCTCGAAGTCTCAGCAAAATTAAGTTTACAACCGAAAGTGTGAAAAGCTACTTTTTTCGAAGGAATCATCCGTTTAAAATAATGGCTACAAAGATACAAATTGCAAATAAATTAAAACTTATTCAGATGTTAAAGCTTTGCAAAATACCCATGATTTAGTAGTCGCGATGCGTAGAGAAACCCTAATGGTAAAAATCCAGGTGATTCAGATTTTTTGGTGTACAAATCGCACCGAAGTGATTATTAACTAAAGTTTCGCACCCACTAAATATTGATAAATTGATAAGAAAAAAT